>JACQIJ010000012.1 GCA_016198545.1 Pseudomonadota bacterium | reverse complement strand
GTTACTATATTAGCCTGCAATATTTTTTTTGGCAGAGTATGTGTTTTCCATACCCGGATATTTCCGGCTGCGGAGATCGGCAGTGAACCGGGAAAGAGTGTTATCTATAGCTCTTCCCAGTTCAGAGTAGGTTTTTATGAACTTAGGATAAGGACCAGGCGTAAGTCCTAGAATATCATCGGTAACCACGACTTGCCCGTCACAGGATTCGGAAGCGCCAATGCCGATTGTTGGCACTTCGATGCGCTTCGTGATTGCGACTGCCAGTTGCTCGTCCATGCATTCGAGAACGACCGAAAAAGCCCCGGCTTTGCTTATGGCATCGGCATCGGCCATAATTTTTTCCTGCTCCGGTTCAGAACGGCCCATGACACGATATCCGCCTGTCGTGTGAACCGATTGCGGCTGCAGCCCGATGTGACCCATGACAGGAATCCCCCGTTTGACCAGAAACGCTATTGTCTGCGCCATTTCTGCGCCGCCTTCGAGTTTCACCGCGCCGCATCCGGTTTCAGCCATAATACGGGCGGCGGTGCGGAAGGCCTGTTCCGGGCTTTCCTGATAGGAGGCAAAAGGCATATCGACAACAACAAGCGCCCGCCGGGAACATCTGGTTACGGCCTGTCCGTGCAGAATCATCATGTCCAGGGTCACGGGCAAGGTGCTGTCGAATCCGTAAACGACCATGCCCAGGCTGTCGCCCACCAGCAGCACATCGGCGTGACGGTCGGCAATCGCCGCCATCGTGGCCGTATAGGCTGTGAGGCAGACGAAAGCCTGCTTGCGGCTCTTTAATCCGCATATGTCCCGCGCGGTGTGGCGGTTCTGTTTTGAAGCCTGTCTGCTCATCAGGCGTCTCTTACATTCTTGGCGATGCTGTCGAGCATGGCATTAACCAGCTTCGGCTCGTTCCGGTCAAAAAAGGCGTGCGCCACGTTGACGTAATCTGAAATTATCACAGGGACATCCGTTTCACTGTTGGCGACCAGCTCGAAGGCGCCGCATAGCAGAAGCGATTGCAAAAGTGTCTCATTTTTAAGCGCCTTTCCGTCCGTGCGCGCACCGGAAACGATGACTTCCAGATCCGTTCGGCGCTCCCCTACCCCGCCGACGACCATGACGAAAAGATCCTCATCGAGCGAGGTGAGGCCGTCTTCTTTCTGCCGTTCCCCAGCGCGCCGGGTCAAAAAATCCCGCGCCACGCTTTCCGAAGGCTCTTCGTTTGAAATCATCTGGTAAACAGCCTGCACGGCAAAAAGCCGGGCTGCGCTGCGCCGCACTATTTTTGAACCAGACTTTTTACCGGGGACAATTTTTTCCATGCGCTATAAATACTCCCTGTCCTGTCATAATGCAAGAGATGCTGTTACTGTTTTATTGAAAAACATAAGCGTTTCATGCTTTTCTTTACCGGCTCATTAAAAGTTCAGGGATGTACGAAGAGCACCGGCAGGAAAGCTTGCGACCTGGCGGCGGCTGTCGCCGGATTTGACGCTACCGGCGGCAAAAGAAACGCAAAAACGTAATATTTTTGTGTCAAAAACAGATGCAAAAAACCGACACGGAGCAGCATTCAGATGCGAATCGGACTGTCTGCGTTTCATGTTTGCAAAATAAAAATAATGCTTTTCTTGCATGAAAACGGCTGGACGGGATTAAACAACTGATATATTTGAACAGTCATGGGCCAATATGAATTCCGTGAATTGCGGGCCGATTCAAATCGCTTTTCCTCGTGCCTTCGGAAGTCAAAACAGGCTGGCCGGACTTTGCTCCCTTTTTCAGGTTTGCCCTGAAAACGGCATCGAAAACGGTTTCAGCCAGCCCCTTGTTTTCAGGCATTGCTCCGCGTACGGGCATTCAGACGCGTGCCGAACTCAGTCAGGACAGGAGATAGAAACGACGAGCGTTTCCGGCGGCTTTTATGCCGCAGTACGACCAAAAAATAAGACATGGAAAATAATGGAACGCGAATGCTATTCCGCAGCCTCTTTGCGGCCACTTTCGTGCGGTATCTGGATTTCCCAGTCGTCGAGAAATGCCTGGAAATCTTCCGGCTTGCGAAAGTCCTTGTAGACGGAGGCGTAACGGATAAAGGCTACAGAATCCAGCTTTGCCAGAGCTTTCATAACCATTTCTCCGATCTGGCTTGATGCGACTTCAGCCTCCCCCATGCTCTCCAGCTGGCGAACGATGGAGGTTGCGGATTTTTCAATCTGCTCCAGCGTCACAGGCCGTTTGCGCGTGGCTATCTGCATGGAACGGATGATTTTATCGCGTTCGAAAGGCTGTTTACGCCCCCCCGTCTTCACGACGGTTATTTCCCGCAGCTGCACGCGCTCAAAGGTCGTAAATCGCGCGCCGCATTCCGCACATTCGCGACGGCGGCGGATGGATGCGCTCTCGTCCGACGGACGCGAGTCCTTCACCTGCGTATCGTCATGTCCGCAGAAAGGGCAGCGCATTACATCAGGCCTCCATAGATCGGGAAACGCTCGCACAATGCTTTAACTTTTTGGCGCATCTCTTTCTCAATAATAAGATTTTTATCAGAACCGTTTTTTGAGAGCCCCTCAAGCGTTTCGACGATCATCTGGCCCGTCTGCTTCCATTCCGCCGGACCGAAGCCGCGCGTCGTGGCCGCGGGCGTTCCCAGCCGCACACCGCTGGTAACCATTGGTTTTTCCGGGTCATACGGCACGGCGTTCTTGTTGCAGGTCATGCCGGCCCGCTCAAGGGAAGATTCTGTAATATTTCCGGTCAATTTTTTCGGGCGCAGGTCGACAAGGACGATATGGCTGTCTGTTCCACGGGAAACAATATCGAGACCTCCATCTTTCAGAACCCCGGCCAAAATTTTGGCATTTTCGACAATGGCCTGCGCGTATTGCCTGAAGGAAGGCTGCAAGGCCTCCCCGAAGCAAACGGCCTTTGCCGCAATGACGTGCATCAGCGGTCCCCCCTGCAGGCCCGGAAACACGGCGGAATTGATTTTCTTCGCAATTTCCTCGTCATTCGTCAGAACCATCCCGCCGCGCGGTCCGCGCAGGGTTTTGTGGGTCGTGGTCGTCGTGACATGGGCGTGCGGAACGGGACTAGGATACGCGCCGCCGGCGATCAGGCCCGCATAGTGGGCCATATCCACCAGCAGGCAAGCCCCGGTTTCATCGGCGATGGCCCGGAAACGTTTCCAGTCTATGACACGCGGATAGGCCGACGCGCCGGCGATAATCATTTTCGGTCTGTGTTCCTTTGCCAGACGTTCCACCTCATCATAATCAATGAGCGCATCGTCGCGGCGAACCCCGTACTGAACCGCCTTGAACCACTTTCCTGACTGGTTCGGCGCAGCCCCGTGGGTCAGGTGACCGCCGGAAGCAAGGGCCATGCCCAGGATCGTATCTCCCGGCTGCAGCAGCGCCATGAAAACAGCCTGGTTGGCCTGCGCGCCCGAATGCGGCTGCACGTTGGCAAAGCCGCAGCCAAACAGCTTTTTCGCCCGTTCCTGCGCAAGGCTTTCCGCCACGTCCATGTATTCGCAGCCGCCATAATAACGCTTGCCGGGGTAGCCTTCGGCATATTTGTTGGTCATCACCGACCCCTGCGCCTCCAGCACGGCGCGGGAAACGATGTTTTCGCTGGCAATAAGCTCAATCTGCGTCTGCTGGCGCGTCAGTTCATGGCGGATGGCGCCGAAAATATCCGGGTCATGATCTTCAAGAGATTGCATAAAAAAACCGTTTTCCATCGTTTCCTTTATGATAGCCGTCGCCTTGCCCATTGTTCATATCCCCATATCCAGTTTTGCCACGCGTTCGGCGTGGCGCCCGTCCTCATATTCCGTATTCATGAACGTCTCGATGCAATCCAGCGCCACCGCCACGCCCGTTATTCTGGCTCCCAGCGCCAGCACATTGGCGTCATTATGCTCTCGCGCCAGCCGCGCCATCGTCGCGTTCGAACAAAGCGCGGCGCGCACGGCCTTATGCCGGTTGGCGGCGATGGAAATACCCACGCCCGTGCCGCAGATGATAATGCCCCGATCGGCCCGGCCGGCCTCTATCGCCCCGGCCATTTCATGCCCGTAATCGGCGTAATTGCAGGAATCCGTTGAATTCGTGCCCAGATCCAGCCATTTATAGCGGCCGCCGTACGCTTTTTTGAGGGCTTTCTTCAGCGGAAAACCGGCGTGGTCGCAGGCTATGGCAACTGTACGGGACATCGCGCTCCTGTGCTGTTATGCGAGGGATAATGGAGGACGCAAGCCGCTAAATCAATCCCTTCTTTTTCAGGACGTATTCGAGCCTTTTCAGCGCGTTGCGCTGCAGCGTTTCCTCCGGCGCGTTGACCGGCCCCTGGATGGATATTTCCGTCAGGGTGATCGTATCCATTGCGGAGACGCGCATGTACTGCCCCACGGGATAAAACTCGAAAATGACTTCCCGCCCCGGCAGGATGTTATCGGCCATTGTCATGCTCCGCGATTGATAATATAACCGTCAGGACAAACACAAACAAAGCATTTAACGCGGAGCACCGGGGAAGCGGAGTATTTTTTATTCCCATAACCTTCGTAACTCCGCTTCTCCGCGTAAAAAGTTTGTTTGTTCGATTCCTTAATCGTTAATAAGCGGGATAACAACAATGGCTGCGGAAGCTAAAGTCATGTCCAAAAGGAAAGATTTGAAGCCTGAATTCAAATGGGAGGACCCCCTCCTCCTTGAGGAACAGATAAGCGAAGAAGAACGCATGATCCGCGACAGCGCGCGGGATTATGCGCAGGAAAAGCTGATGCCCCGCATCCTGGAAGCCAACCGGCATGAGCATTTCGACCCGGCCATCATGAAGGAAATGGGGGAAATGGGCCTGCTGGGCGCACCGCTGGAGGGCTATGGCTGCCCCGGCGTGTCCTATACGGCCTACGGCCTGATCGCGCGGGAACTGGAGCGCGTGGATTCAAGCTACCGTTCGGCATTTTCAGTGCAGACATCGCTGGTCATGTACCCGATCTGGCAGTTCGGATCGGAGGAGCAGAAGCAGAAATATCTGCCAAGGCTGGCCCGTGGCGAATATATCGGCTGCTTCGGCCTGACGGAGCCTGACGGCGGCTCCGACCCCGGCGGCATGAAAACCTGCGCAAAAGCGACCAAGGGCGGGTTCAGCGTTTCCGGCGCGAAGCAATGGATCACGAACTCCCCCATCGCGGACGTATTCGTCGTCTGGGCAAAGGACGACAATGACAGGATTATCGGCCTTATTCTTGAAAAAGGCATGAAAGGACTTTCAGCCCAGAAGATTGAAGGAAAATTCTCCCTTCGCGCTTCAATAACAGGCGGTATCTCTATGGATGAGGTTTTTGTGCCTGTGGATAACAAGCTGCCGCACGCGGAAGGATTGTCCGGGCCGTTCTCCTGTTTGAATTCAGCACGTTTCGGAATCAGTTTCGGCGCAATAGGCGCGGCCGAGCATTGCTGGCATATTGCCCGTCAATACGCTTTGGACCGTATTATATTTGGCAAACCCCTTGCGGGCCAGCAGCTGATCCAGAAGAAGCTTGCCGACATGCAGACGGAAATTGCACTGGGCATGCAGGCCGCGGTGCGCCTGGGTCAATTACGGGACGCGGGCCGTTGTGCGCCCGAAGCAATTTCAATGCTTAAACGCAACAACTGCGGAAAAGCCCTCGACATTGCCCGCATGGCGCGGGACATGCTGGGCGGCAACGGCATAGCGGACGAATATCATGTCATCCGGCACATGTTGAACCTCGAAGCGGTCAACACCTATGAAGGGACTCATGACATTCACGCCCTCATCCTCGGTCGTGCGCAGACGGGAATCCAGGCGTTTTCTTAAATACGATACGTTTAGGATGGTGAAGAAAACGCAGCAGCGGGAGCACTATCCAGTGCCTTTTCGGGTTCACCCGGGGCTGTGTTCTTAAAAGATTGGATGAACTTGTTCATGTGGTCGGTGAGTTTTTGGAGAGCATCCCTGTTTTCCATCGGATAGCCGCGGCCGTCGATGAGTTGGCATAAATAATCGATTTCGGCGGTAACCGGGTTATTTTCGGAAATGCCAGGGGTTTGCAGGCCATTCGTGTTCAGGCGTCCCTGCATTGTCGGATACGCGGGGTCGATTTCCGGCGTATCAAGCATATTGTTGTCCATCAGCAGATATCCATCCCCGTTTTTGACGATGACAAAGGCATGCCCCACCTGAAGGTTTGCGCCGGGCGTGTCATACTTCATCAGGCCGCTGGCTAAAAAAACATGACGCGGGTCGACCCCACCATGTAGCAAAAGGCCTGCGTTGAACCGCGCATAGTCGTCGCAGTCGCCATGCGGGTTGCGAGCAATATCCGGAAACGGCACAAGATGATCTTCTTCCCCTGAGGGTCCGCCAAATTGCATTTCATATTTCATATAACCGAGCGTGAAATTATGAGCGATTGCGACTTTCTCCTCCACGGAGTTGGCAGCCTGAATTTCCTTTATGACTTGCTGAACCCGGGGGGGTAGATTTTCCGCGCGGCCGACTTCTTGTATCAGCGAGTTATGCATGACCCCCTGCTGAAGGGACATGCCTTTGTTGCCGGGAATCTGCTGTCCAAAAATCTCGACTTCCCTGCGCGGAATTGCTTCGTCACTGTCTTGCATGTTGCCTCCTTATATTTTACGTAAATGATAAGCAGGAATGGTTAACAAAACGTTAACGATCCGTAAACGGAATGGTATATAAATTGAAATTAAGGAATTTGGAGGCACGGGCCGGAATCGAACCGGCATACGAGGATTTGCAGTCCTCTGCATAGCCATTCTGCCACCGCGCCGGGGGCATTTCTGCCAATGAGTTATCAGGTTCCGGTAAATAAATCCAGAGGCTTGTGCGCTGCCCTCTTGTATAAGCGCCCCATTCTATAAGAAACTGCACGAGATAAATGAAAGCGCAAGCCTGCGCCGGAGGATGACATGATTAATTATACGAATATACGCCGAAACATGGTCGAGTGCCAGATCCGCACGAACAGCGTGACGGATGAAGCGGTTCTTTCCGCCTTCGGATCGACGCCACGCGAATTGTTCCTGCCAGAGCCCCTGCGTGGCGCGGCCTATGTCGACGAAGACATTGTCCTGCGGGACGTTGGAATCATGCTGGAGCCGCTGGTTCATGCGCGCATGCTTCAGGCAGCGGCGCCGAAGCCTGATGACATCGCCCTGTGCATAGGAGACTGCACCGGATACGCATCGGCGATACTGGCTTCGCTGGTCACGACGGTAGTGACTCTTGAAGAAAAGGCCGGCGTTTTGGACCGCGCGCGCAAGCTGTGGATAGGGATGGATATATGCAATATTGCCCTTATCCGCGGGCGCCCGCGTCTCGGTTGCCCCGAACATGCGCCTTACAGCCTGATCTTTATCGGAGGCGCGATACCGGCGATACCTCAAAACATGATCGACCAGCTTGCCCCGGAAGGACGCATCGCCGCCGTGCTGCGCGAAAGCGATAGACAGCCCGCCGGCGTCATCACCGTTCTGCGTAAGGAAAAGGACGGACTTATTACGGCTCATTCCCCTTATGGCGCCTGCACCCCCTATCTGAGAGAATTCACCCCCTCATCCTCTTTTATTTTTTAGGCATATCCGATGACGCTCAAACTCCCCAAAATCATCGGTCACCGCGGCGCATGCGGATATGCGCCGGAAAATACGCTCGAATCCATCAAGACCGCACATGAAATGGGCGTGGAATGGGTCGAGATAGACGTCATGCTGACCCGCGATCTAATTCCTATCATTCATCATGATGATACGCTGGATCGTACCACAAACGGGTCAGGAAATGTTGCGGATGCGACATGGGAAGACATTCAGCAGATCGAGGCCGGCAGTTGGTTTGCCGACGGATTCGCGGGCGCGAAGGTTCCCTCGCTTGAAGAAACACTGGAACTTCTTATAGATCTGGATATGGGTCTGAACCTCGAGATCAAGCCGACGCCTGGAAAAGAAATAGAAACGGCTGAAGTTGCGCTCGATTTCCTGTCGCGCGTCTGGGAGGATCACGATCGCCTTTTGCTGTCCAGCTTCTCCCATGTCAGTCTCGAGACGGCGATGGACATGGCGCCCGAATGGGCGCGCGCCCTGCTGCTGGAAGCGGAATGGCTTCCGAACTGGAAAGAAATAGCGGGGTATCTTGATGCGGCAACCATCAATATCGACGGCAACGCCTGCACCCGCGAGCAGGTGGAGAAAATCATCGATTTCGGCAAGCCGGTCATCGCCTATACGATCAACAACCCGCAGCGGGCGCGTCTGCTGCAACAATGGGGCGTCGATGCGGTATTTACGGATTTTCCTGACATCATCAATGAAGTCCTGCTGAAGGTGCATTGACGGAATTTCCGGATTCGCACAGAATGGCACGTGATGAACCTGCGCGCCTTTTCCCCTCTTGAAATCCTCACCTCTGGCGAAAAGGGCCTGATGGCCCTGACCTTCCTGTACGTCCTGTCCGGATGGATTCTGGCCGCGCAATCCGGGCATGCGGATCGCTACCGGCCGGTCATGTATCTTGACACGGCGTTCATCCTGACGAAATTCCTCCTGCTCGTCCTGTTCTTCATCTGGGCGATCCGCGCCTTTCATATAATGATAAAAGTGCGGCCGCGGCGGCTGACCCTTTACCTGATGAACGACATCAAACCGTACCTTCTGAACCGTGAAATATACGCGCGCGCCATTCCCGTTTTTTTGTGCTTTGTTTTCTTTTTTTCTGCCTTCACCAGCATCAAGTTCATGATTCCAGGCATAAAACCATTTGCGTGGGATGAACGACTGATGCTTGTCGACAAAGCTATGCACGGCGGGATGGATGCGTGGGAATTCTTCCACCCTCTGCTGGGGTACAGACCCATAACCCTCCTCATAAACTTCGTCTATAATTTCTGGCTGCTCATTTTATACGTCGTTCTGTACTGGCAGCTTTTTTCCCTGAAAAACCCAGCCCTGCGGATGCGCTTCTTTTACGCCTTCATCCTGACATGGGCCGTGAACGGATCCTTTCTCGCCATTTTCTTTTCATCGGCGGGGCCGTGCTATTACCAGCCCGTAGTGGGATCGATGCATTTCGCGCCGCTGATGGATTACCTTGAGGATATCACCTTCAACGGCGGAACCATCTGGGCCATCACGACACAGCAGATGCTCTGGGAAAATTACGAATCCGGCGCAAACGGCGTCGGCGCGGGAATATCGGCGATGCCCAGCGTCCATGTGGCGACAGCCTTCCTGTTCATGCTGCTTGGCCTTAAATCGGAAAAGAAATTCTGGCGCGCCGTTTCCGTCATCTACCTCCTCTTCATCCAGATCGGCTCTGTTCATCTGGGCTGGCATTATGCCGTGGACGGCTATTCCTCCATGCTGACCACCGGCATCATCTGGGCTCTGACCGGCCTTGCGGCAAAGGCATACAATCGTGAACGCAAAGCTTGAAACTGCAAAGCAGCCAACTTTTACGAGGCCGGAAATTTATCTGGCTCTCATCATCGCGCTTTACGCAATGAGCGGGTATCTTCTGGCGCTGGCTTACGGGCTGGAGGATAAATTCAAGCCGGCGCTTTATGTGGATACGACCGCGCTGTGCACGCTTGTCTATGCCATCGGGTATTTCCTGTACCGCATCACGCGCATTTATTACATCATCATCTTCGTGCGCCCCCAAAGGCTGGCGGCATACATTAAAGATGACTTCATGGCCGGACCGTTCAATAGAGAAAGATATGTCCGCGCCCTGCCCGTCTTCCTGTCGTTCATCGTCCTGTTTTCGACCTACACCAGCATCAAGAGCATGATCCCGGACATCAACCCTTTTTCGTGGGATGAATTCTGGGCCGATGCGGATAAATTTATCCATTTCGGCACCGATCCCTGGAAGATACTGCATCCCGTGCTGGGATATCCGCCAGTTTCCAGTATTATCAACGTCATTTACAATTACTGGCTCTTTATCAAATATTTCATCCTTTACTGGATGCTGTTTTCCCTGAAAAAGCCTTTGATACGGATGCAGTTTTTCTACACCTACGCCTTCTGCTGGATCATCAACGGCTCCCTGCTGGCGATCCTTTTTTCATCGGCCGGCCCCTGCTTCTACCAGGAGGTCACGGGATCGGATCGTTTCGAGCCTTTGATGCAATACCTTGCCGCAGTGAGCCCGGAAAAGCCGCTATGGGCACTATCAACGCAGGCGATGCTGTGGGAGGGGCATATCGGCAGGACGCTGGAATTCGGATCCGGGATTTCAGCGATGCCCAGCCTTCACGTCGCCACCGTCTTTATGTTCATGCTGGCCGGGATGCACAGCCACCCCGTCCTGAAGATGGCATCCATCCTGTTTTACTTCTCGATTCTCATCGGTTCTGTCCATCTGGGCTGGCATTACGCCGTGGACGGCTACCTGGCTACAGCCAGCACATATTTGATGTGGCGTATATCGGGAAGGCTTCTAAAATCGCAATATTTATAAAGATTGGAATTTTCTGTTGTGATTTCCAGTTGCTGTATTAAACAATTAATGTCTTATGCAATAGCAGGCAAGGCTACCTCTGCGCAGGCTGTTACGTTGGTGTTCACACAGCAGACATTTTTATAAAATCAATCGCCCCCTGCAAGATGTACTGCGCAGCGAGTTTGTCGACTACTTGTTTTCGTTTTGTTCTGGACATATCAATAGTTTCAACCAGAAAGTCGTCCACAGCGGCTGTGGATAACCTTTCGTCCCACAGAGCTATCCACGGGTTTGTCCCGAAGATCTGTGGATGATTCCCCATTTCTTGACCGAAGTGTCTTACCGCCTGACAGCGGGGGCCTTCCGTACCGTCCATATTATAAGGATATCCAAGGACATAACCGCCGATATTATAGTCATTTATAAGCGGCTTTAACTGCTCTATATCTTTTGTGAACTTGGTGCGTTCGATGACTTTCAGGGGCGTGGCGATGCCCTGTCCCGGATCGCAGATCGCAAGGCCGATGGTTTTCGTCCCGATGTCCATGCCCAGCAGTCGGGTATTTTTAGGTCTGTCGGCCAATATTTCCTTCAGCAATCCGATCATTTATTTTTGAACCACGAAGCACACGAAGGGTACGAAGACATCCGGGCTATACTGTCATTCCGAGGCGTAGCCGAGGGATCTTATAATTTTAAGACTATAAGTCCCTCGCTTTTGCCCGGGATGACGACAAAAGGTCTTCGTGCCCTTCGTGTGCTGTGGTTAAACCCCTTTCCTTTTCAGCCATCAAATGGTAGTGATTTAAGCGGAAAACAAAGGGATTACAAGCATGTCCATCGATAAAAACACCGTTAAAAAAGTGGCCGGACTTGCCCGCCTCCGCCTGGCCGACGCGGAGATGGAGAAATATGCCGGGCAACTCAACAACATCATGGGTTTTGTCGAACAACTGAATGAGGTTAATACGGATAATGTCGAGCCGCTGCCAAGCCCGGTGGACATGCCCCTGCCCCTGCGCCGGGATGCCGTGACCGACGGGGGCGACCCGGACACCGTTCTTTCCAACGCGCCGGAAGCGGTAGAAGGGTTTTACGTGGTTCCGAAGGTGGTGGAGTAGGCGTATGAGAACCGAAGGGCAAACCCGGCAATTGAAGCGCGTGATGTCCCTGTCCGGCATGGGTTTGACGGCCGCAGGGCTGGTTTTTATATTTTTTCCTTCCACGGCGGCTCTGTTCGGATTGACGAAAGACATCTCCCCGCTGTTGGGAGGGGTGCTGTTCGTCGCTGGAATAGGCGACTTCCTCATGGCAAGATTCATTTTCAAAACGAAAGACCGGGTATGACCGAACTGACACAACTGACGCTCGCGCAGACGATCAGGGGGCTGGAGAAGAAAGAATTCTCCGCAAGGGAAACGGCGCAGGCGCACATCGCCGCGATGGAGGGCGCGCGGCACCTCAATGCCTTCGTCACCGAAACGCCGGATATCGCGCTGAAACAGGCGCATGACTCCGATGCCCGCCGCGCGAAAGGCGGCGCCGGGCCGCTTGACGGCGTGCCGCTGGCTGTCAAGGATCTATTCTGCACGAAAGGCGTAAAAACCACGGCATGCAGCAAAATCCTCGGCAATTTCGTGCCTGCCTACGAATCGACGGTCAGCGCCAACCTGTTCCGCGACGGCGCGGTGATGGTCGGCAAGACCAGCCTCGATGAATTCGCGATGGGATCGTCGAACACCACCAGCGCCTTCGGCAACGTCATCAGCCCGTGGAAACGCGCGGGCAACAGCAACGCCGACCTCGTCCCCGGCGGATCGTCGGGCGGCAGCGCGGCGGCGGTGTCGGCGCGGCTGTGCCTGGGCGCAACGGGAACGGACACGGGCGGATCTATCCGCCAGCCGGCGGCCTTCTGCGGCATCAGCGGCATCAAGCCCACATACGGGCGCTGCTCCCGCTGGGGGATTATTGCGTTCGCATCCTCACTGGATCAGGCGGGCGTTTTCGCGCGTACGGTAGAAGATTGCGCGATCATGCTCAAATCCGCTTCCGGCCACGACCCGAAGGACAGCACATCGGCGAAAAAAGACGTTCCCGACTGGCCAAAGCTTCTGAGCGGCAACGTCAAAGGCCTGCGCATCGGAATTCCCAAGGAATACCGCGTGGACGGCATGCCGGAGGAAATCGTGAAACTGTGGCAGCAGGGCATCGAATGGCTGAAAGCGGGCGGCGCGCAAATCGTGGATGTCAGCCTGCCGCACACGAAATACGCTCTGCCGACCTACTACATCATCGCCCCGGCGGAATGTTCGTCGAACCTCGCCCGCTATGACGGCGTGCGCTACGGCCTGCGCGTCGAGGGCGAAAACCTGAATGACATGTATGAACTGTCCCGCGCGCAGGGCTTCGGCGCGGAAGTGAAACGGCGGATCATGATCGGCACTTACGCGCTGTCCTCCGGCTATTACGACGCCTATTACATCAAGGCGCAGAAGGTGCGCCGCCTGATCCTGAACGACTTCCTGAAGGCATGGGAGAAGTGCGATGCTCTGCTCACGCCGACGGCCCCCTCGGCGGCCTTCGCCATCGGTGAAAATGAAGACGATCCGATCAAGATGTACCTGAACGACGTGTTTACCGTCCCCTCCTCTCTTGCCGGCCTGCCCGGCATGTCGATTCCTGCGGGGCTGGATCGGGATGGGCTGCCGCTGGGGCTTCAGATCATCGGCAGGGCGTGGGACGAACAAACCGTATTTAACGTGAGCCGCGCGATTGAAAAGGCGGCAAACTTCACAGCCATGCCGCAGATGGCGCGAAGAAAGGCTGCATGAAATGTTCCGCATCCTGTTCATCCTTCTGGCCTTGTTATCACATCCCTCGCAGGCGCAGACGCCAATAACGAAGGACGCCGCCAACGCTTATTACAGAAACTGCAAGGCGCAGTCCGACCCCCGCCTGCGTCCGGAGACGCAGGAAGAGCTTTGCGCCTGCACTGCCGTCCAGATGATGGAAAAAATGTCCGTTCAGGAAGTGCAGACCATGGCCCGCAATGATCAGTCCGGGCGGATGGCTCTCAACAAAATGCTGGTTGAGGTCTACGCACCCTGCATAAATTTTCCGGTGCAGGACATGATTTCCGAGGAATGCATGAACGACCCGAAGGTCGATATGGCAGGACTAAAAATGGATAAGGCCGCGCTGTGCGATTGCATGGGAGAAAAGACCGGCGCATGGATGGCATCGGCGGGCAAAGCGCTGATGGGACAAATTCTGGCCCGGAATCCGAATATCACGGACCCCATAGGGCCGGTGATGGAAAATAAAGCTTTCCGTCAGCAGGCGTACGAGAACATGATGGCCTGCATGAGCGGGCTATGATCCGCCGTTCTGCGACCGCCATTTTCCTTTCAACCTTTTTTATGGTCGGCCATGCCGCCGGACAAGGATTCCAGATGCCTTTCAGCGCGCCGCAACAGCAAGAAAATCAAGTAACGGAGCCGCGGCAGGACGGAAGCATTCTCGATCTCGCGCTGCAATACTACGAACGCTGCTACGCAGAGCTTTACAAGGGATATAACGATGAGGCGCGGCACGATTTCTGCGCCTGCTCCGCCGACCGGGCGCGCAAGGATTTAGACGAACGAGATCTGCGCCTTTTAGCTACCGGGGAGGCAAAAGTGGAACCCGACGAGGATGGGGTAAAAATTTATAAAAAGATAGATTTTGCGGTCCAGGGCCCCTGCCTTCATTTCATTGTCCGCGCCGACGAATATGAGGAGTGTATTACGCATCCCAAGTTCCGCCCCCTGTTCCGCACACAGTCGGCCTATGAGGCGGCCTGCGCCTGTATTTCGGACGGCATGGGGGGATTTATCGAGGAACTCGGAAGCGATATGCTGGCGGCAGCTTTCGAGAGACGTTCCGTCACCGACCCCCTGCAGGCTATAAAAGAATGGCCCGACTACAGAAGGGATATAGGCGGGTTGAGGGATGAGTGCCTGGGGAAGTATTATCATCAGTGAAAAGGAACTAAAATGACACAACTGATTAAAGGCGAGACGGGCGAATGGGAAATTGTGATCGGCATGGAAGTCCATGCGCAGGTCATCGCGAAATCCAAGCTGTTTTCCGGATCCTCCACTGAATTCGGCGCTGCGCCAAACGCGCAGGTGTCGCTGGTCGATGCGGCCATGCCCGGCATGCTGCCCGTTCTAAACGAATACTGCGTCGAGCAGGCGGTGCGCACAGGCCTCGGCCTGAACGCGGAAGTGAACCTCGAATCCGTATTCGAGCGTAAAAATTATTTCTATCCTGACCTGCCGCAGGGATACCAGATTTCGCAGTTTCTGCGCCCGATCGTCGGCAAGGGGGAAATCGAGATCGATCTACCCGGCGGCGAAGTCAAGAAAATCGGCATTACGCGCCTGCATCTCGAACAGGATGCCGGCAAATCGCTGCACGACCAGCACCCGACAAAGTCTTTTGTCGACCTAAACCGATCCGGCTGCGCGCTGATGGAAATCGTATCCGAACCGGACATCCGCGGCGCAGAGGAAGCCTGCGCCTATCTGGCAAAGCTGCGGATGATTTTACAGTATCTCGGCACATGCAACGGCAACATGGAGGAAGGATCGATGCGCGCGGACGTGAACGTATCGGTGCGCAAGCCTGGCGATAAATACGGCACGCGCTGCGAAATCAAGAACGTGAACTCGGTCAAAGCCGTCCAGATGGCCATCGAATACGAATCCCGGCGGCAGGTGGAAATCATCGAGGACGGCGGCGTCATCAGGCAGGAAACCCGTCTCTGGGACCCAAGCAAGGGCGAAACGCGCTCCATGCGTTCCAAGGAAGAAGCGCATGACTACCGCTATTTCCCCGACCCTGATTTGCTGCCCCTTGTCATCGAAAGCGCATGGGTGAAGCAGATAAAGGAAACCCTGCCCGAACTCCCCGACGAGAAAAAACGCCGTTTTATGAAAGATTACAGCTTGCCTGCCTATGACGCGGGCGTTCTTATCGCCGAACGCGCGCGCGCGGATTATTTCGAGGAGGCGGCAGCGGGCGTGGACGCGAAGCTGACCGCGAACTGGGTCATCAACGAACTGCTGGGCGTCCTGAACAAGAACGGCAGGACTCTGGCCGAAAGCTCAATCGCAGCAAAACAGATCGGCGGCCTCGTCGCGCTCATCGCGGACAACACCATTTCTGGTAAAATCGCCAAGGACGTGTTCGCCATCATGTATGAAACCGGCAAGGACCCGGCCGCCATCGTTGAGGAAAAAGGCCTGAAACAGGTGACGGACACAGGCGCGATTGAAAAGATTGTCGATGAAGTGCTGGCCGAAAACCCGAAAATCGTCGATGATTACAAAAGCGGGAACCAGAAGGTATTCGGGTTCCTCGTCGGACAGGTCATGAAAAAATCCGGCGGCAAGGTCAATCCCGGCGTTGCGAACGAATTGCTAAAAGGAAAACTGTTATAACGATACACAATTACGAAGAGTTACAGCCAGTTACATCATTCAAAACAATGGAGTTTTCAAACTTGCTCTGTGAAGCCCGCTAGGCCATAGTATAGGTCTATTCTAAAACAACAGGTATAAGCAGGCAGGAAAATGACGGCGCTCACCATAAAATTCACGCTCTTGGCCAAAACGGAAAAAGACCGGCAGAACATTGTTGAAAGAATTCTTGAATGGGATCAGGTTACAGGAATCGAACAGTTGCATCCCGACAGCAATGATTTCTATGAGTGGGAGATTCATATGGCGCATCTGCGCGAAAACGTTACTTACAGCAAAGCAACGGAAATCGCAAAGGGGATGGACGGTCTTGACGGTATTACATCCACGCTTGTCTTAAAAACCCCCTGACTGTCTTCAGGCCTGTCTGAACAAGATGAAGCTGCGGCCGGAAACCGGCAACGGAATGCCTTGTGGAAAAATAGACTTTCCCCCGTCCGGCATATCCGTATCGATAATTTTTTGCCAGCCATTCCCGCCACCGGGCAATACAGGAAGACGGAAGGATACCGGCGCGCCGTGCGCGTTGAATGCCATGAAAAGGCGGGATTTTCCGTCTTTGTCATCATTGGAGACGGCAGCGCCGTTCAATAACACGCCGAAGCAACGTCCCTGCGTATCCGTCCAGTGATGATTTTCCATTTCCGATCCGTCGGGCGCATACCAGCAAATATCCGCGACGCCGTCTGCGCAACGCGTTTTCCCGTTCAGGAATTCACTATGGCGCAGGATGGGATATTCCC
>JACQIJ010000231.1 GCA_016198545.1 Pseudomonadota bacterium | reverse complement strand
CATCTACCGCACGGGCGGCGACGGCATCGAGGTCGCCTCCAACACGAACGCGTTCGTCGATTACAACTATATCGAGGATGCAGGCGCAAATGGCATATACATTCTGAATACCGAAGGGCTTGAGGTAACCAGAAACCACATCCTCAGAGCCGGCAATGAGGGCATTCTCGGCGAAAACGTCCAGGACGGCCTGATTGACGGCAACGATGTGGAAGATCCGAGCAGCGACGGCATCCGTTTCGATGGGTCAAGAAACATCACGGTCAGCAACAACGACGTGACCGGCGGCAACGATCAGGGCATCGAGTTTGATGACAGCAGCGATATAGAGATCTTCGGCAACTACGTCACGTGGTTCGAAGACGGCATCGATGTTGATGACAGCAACGACGTCAATATCCACGACAACTATGTCGAGTATATGGATTATAACGGCATCGAAGTCAGCGACAGCGGCGATGTCGTCATCCGCAACAACTACGTGTACGATGTCGGCAACGACGGCATCTTTGTCGATTATGCCTATAGCGACTACAACTACTATGCCGTTGAAATTACGGATAACGAAGTTGACTCGACCGGAGATGATGGCATTGAAGTCATCTATGGCGGACGTACGCTGATTTCAGGAAACGATGTCTACAATGCGGGCGCAAATTACTACGGCGCCAGCTATTACGGCGATTACTATGGCGGCGACGGCATTCATGTCCGCGGCGTTCATGGCGACGGATACTACGGCGAGGGGTATTATGCCGGCTACGCTGTTGAAATCCTCGACAATGACGTCGAAAATACGGGTGATGACGGCATTGAGGTTCTCGACTCGGGCCGCACTCTGATTGCCGGAAACGACATCTATGATACTGGCTATGGCGACTACGGATATTACGGCGATTATTACGGCGCAGACGGCATTCATGTCCGCAACGTATTTGCCGATGGCGAGTATTACGGCGCCGGCTATTACGGCGAAGGATATGGCGGTTATGACGTCAATATCTTCGACAATTATGTTTCCACGACGGGCGACGACGGCATTGAGGTTCTGAACTCCGGATCGACCATCATCGGCTGGAACTACGTGTATCACTCCGGCGCCGGAAATGGCGGCGACTGGTACGGCGCAGACGGCATCCATGTCCGCGGCGTCAGCGGAGACGGTTACAGCGACGGTTACTATGGCGATTACGGGTTTGATCCGTATGCGGTGGTTATAACCGACAACGATGTCGATCTGACATACGACGATGGCATCGAGGTCGTTGACTCCGGTCGTACGCTGATTGAGGACAATGAGGTGAGCCGCGCCGGTTTCGGCATGGAAACCTACTATGGCGGCTATTACGGCTACTATGGCGAGGGTTACTACGGCGACTATGGCTATTACACCTTCCCGACTTCGGGCGGTGATGACGGCTATGGCGCCGATGGCATCCATGTCCGCAACGTTTATGCCGGCTATTACGGCGAGGGTGGCCCGGAATTCCTGCTGGCCGGGTTCATCGGCGAGGAAGGCTACTACGGCGGCTATGATGTAAATATCATCGGCAACGACGTCGATACGACAACCGATGACGGCATCGAGGTGCTGTACTCGGGTTCGACCCTGATCGGCGATAATACGGTGAACAACGCCGGTACTTACTACGGCGAATATGCGGACTATCACGGCGGCGACGGCATCCATGTCCGCGGCGTTCATGGGGATCTGTTCGGTCCCGGCTACTACGGTGATTACGGCGTCAGCCCGTACTCCGTTGTGATCATCGACAATGATGTCGACACGACGCATGACGACGGCATCGAAGTTGTTCAGAGTGGCCGTACGCGCATCGAAGGCAACGATGTCTTCAATGCAGGCGGTAACGCTTACTATGGTGATTACGGCTACTATGGATACTATGGTTACTATGGCGAAGACGATATCTTCGGCGCCGACGGCATCCATGTCCGCCAGGTTTATGGCGAGGAGCGCAAGCTCTTCGACGGTTACTATGGCGGCTATGCCGTTGAAATCGTCGGCAACAATGTCGACACCACGGGAGATGACGGCATCCAGGTGCTGTTCAGCGGCAATACGCTGATCGATACCAATACGGTTGCCAACGCAGGTGCCAATAACGGCGCGCGCATCTTCGGCGCCGATGGCATCCATGTGTTGAACAATTTCGGTTTCTTCGGCTATGATGAAGGCCCGAGCTTCGACAGCGAGTTCGGCATCGGCTTTGGCGGCGGATTTGTGGTCGATATCGTCAACAACACGGTATCCGACAGTGAAGATGACGGCATCGAAGTGATGGGCGTCGGCAACTTCCTGATCGACAACAACGATGTGGATCGTTCCGGTGATGACGGCATATCCGTCCTGAGCTTCAACGGCTTCTTCGAGGAGCCGGAAAGCGAGGGCGAAGGGGAAGAAGTGTTCTTAGTCAGCTATGTCCCATCCTTCGACTTCGGAACGGTCATCAGCAATAACACGGTCGACGACTCCGGCGAAAACGGCCTCTATTTCGGCGGCCCGTCCGGCGGCGATGTCGAGGTTTTGGGCAACACGTTCACGAACAATCCCGTGGGCGCGCTGTTTGAAAGCGGACGCATCGATATGATCGGCGCGACGAACACGATCAATGGCGGCCACACGGGCCTCCTGTTCCAGCCGTTCTACCTGTACGGCGACGAGGAGGAGGAAGTATTCGAATACGCAGGCATGAGCCTGGTCGATAATACGATCGGCACGACCGTATTCAATGGCCAATCCGACTTCTATGTATATCTGGATGACAGCGCCTTCTGGGCGCCGGGCTTCCCGACGATCATCGATGGCACGAATGCCACCTTTGACGGCACGAACCCGGCCTCTACGGGCGGCTTCATCCCGCTGGGCGAGTACAATCGCATCGAAGCCATGATCCATGACTTCGTGGATGAGGATTTCCGCGGCCTGTTCTTCTTCGGCTTGCCGGGCGATTTGTTCGACGGCGACCTGGAGGATATATTCCGCGAACTCGGCCTGTTCGATAACGGTCCGGGCGGCCTGAACATCACGATTACAGGTCTGCCGGGCGTTCCGGGCAACCTGGCCGCGTTCCTGGCGGGCATATCTCCGGCTGCGGGCGGAGAGGAAGGCGAGCAGGGCGCTGAAGATCTGGCAAATATAGAGCCGGCGGCGGGCGGCGAGGAAAGCGTCTGCTGGGGCGATGCGATCACCAACGCTCTGAACGGCGTGACGACCAACTACAGCTTCAGCGGCAGCATGGCGGAAGCCATCAATGACGCGACGAACTGCCAGTCGGAAGAGCTGTAAGTTCGCTGGGAATTGTAAGAATTAATGGACAGGAAGCCCCGTATTCGTACGGGGCTTTTTGTTATCGGCGAACAGTTTTGGGTAGCAATAGCCAGTACCGCCCTTCCGCCTTCATTTTTCCTGCCATATTTTCAGCCTGCGGGCCATAACCCCAGAACACGTCGCCGCGCACAGGACCCCGTATGGCGCCTCCGGTATCCTGCGCCACCATCAGACGCCGCAACGGGGTTTCTCCTGACGACGGTTCAGGAATGTCCAGCCACACAGGTGTGCCGTATGGCATTTTGGATCTGTCGATGGCAAGAGAACGCAAAGGGGTTAGCGCTACGCCCTCGCCGCCCTCGGGGCCGTCTTCGGTGAGTTCCCTGAAAAACACGTAGGATCTATTGGTATTCATGATTTCGTCCGCCTGTCCCGGATGATCGGCCATCCATTGTCGGATTGCCTGCATGGATACATTTTCCTTCGTCAGTTCCCCGCGTTTTATCAGTTCGCGTCCGACGGCATAATAGACATGTCCATTCTGACCATCATATCCCACACGCATTTGTTCGCCGTTATCAAGCAGAATTCGTCCCGATCCCTGTATATGCAGGAAAAAAGAGTCTACCGGGCTGTCCACCCACGCAAGAACCTTGTCATTGTGCGGCCAGTTTCCAGACGTTATGGATGCGCGGTCTTCATATGGCCTCAGACGCGCATCAATGACGCGGCCTGCAATGCGTTGTCCTTTCAGTTCATCGCGGAATTCGCCCAGATCAACCATGACAAGGTCATCCGGCCGCTTGTAAAGCGGGTGCCGGTAGGAGCCGCGCCGCGTCTTAGACCCATGAAGCGACGCTTCATAATAGCCTGTGAACAGGCCTTTTTCCGCGCCGGATCCCGTCGCCAGATAGGGATTAAACCATTGTTCGATATACAGTTTTGTATTGTCCGCAGTAGGCATGGCGCGGCAGGCCGGCTGCCAGTCTCCATAGGTTCCGCCGATTCCATCCGGGCCAAAGGTTTTTTCAGGCGCTTGCTTCAGGATACGTTCGCAGGAACGTCCGAAGGCATCTGTAAAGCCCGCAAAATCTTCAGCGTTCCATCCCGGAAGATCATCATAGGAGGCGGGTTTCAGACGAAGCGAAGCCTCTTCAGGAGCACGGCCTGCGCAGGCCGAAAGAATCAGGCAACAAGCGCTGGAAATTATAATGATAAAGTTGCACATGAAAACAAGTTCCGATGTCAATAAATTCCGCCTGTTCCTGTCGTGGCTGCCGCGCCTGCGTTGCTGCCTGTACCGCTATTGATGATGCCTATGCTGTCAGAGGGAATATAGCTGATGCCGTTGGCATCGAGGATATAGGAATTTTCAGTTGCCTCGGTTCCGGCGACGAAAGCTTCCCAGATAACTTCCTTGTCGCCGGGCTTTGCGCGCGCGCCGGTCTCGGCGTTTATTTGCACCTGCCGTATGCCGGGGGGAATTCGGAACGGGATAGGGGGGGTATCCTTCAATGCTTCGGCCATAAAATCCCGGAAAACGGGGACGGCGACAGAGGATCCCGTTTCTTTTTTGCCCATGCTTTTCGGTTCGTCGAAGCCAATGAATACGCCGACGGCCAGATCGGGCGAAAATCCGATAAACCATGTATCCTTTGATTCGTTTGTCGTTCCGGTCTTTCCCGCCAGCGGTCGTTTCAATGATTTTATGCGGACGCCTGTGCCCCGCTGTACGACCCCTTCAAGCATTGATACGATTTGATACACCTTCGCCGGATCGGCAATCTGTTCCCGCGTATCGGGTATTTCCGGGGTGGCTTGGCTCTTCCACTCTATCAAAGGCCCGCACCCGCTGCAGATGCGGGCATCGTGCTGCAGTATGGTTTTCCCGCGCCTGTCTTGAATGCGGTCGATAAAGCTGGGCGTTATTTTTTTGCCGCCATTTACGAACTGGGCGTATCCGGTTGTCAGGCGCAGCAGAGTCGTTTCGCCGGACCCGAGGCAGTTGGCAAGCAACGGCGGGAGGTCGTCCATAACTCCGAATTTCCTGACTGTTTCAACGATGTCCTTCATGCCGATATACTCCGCCAGGCGAACGGTCATCAGGTTGCGCGATTTTTCAATGCCAACGCGCAGAGGCGTGGGGCCATAAAATTCCTTTGTATAATTCGAAGGCCGCCATTTCGACAGGCCCGGCCCTTGGTCTATTACAAGCGGGGCGTCCAGAACAAGCGTTGCCGGCGTAAAGTCTTTGTCCAGCGCGGTAAGATAGACAAACGGCTTGAAAGCCGAACCCGGTTGGCGCAGAGCCTGCGTGGCGCGGTTGAATTCACTTTCGCCGTAGGACCATCCGCCATCCATTGCCAGTACCCGTCCCGTGTGCGGATCAAGGGCGACGATGGCGCCGTTGACCTTAGGAATTTGCCGCAGTCCGTAAACTTTTTTTCCATCTTCCGTCACCTGTTCAACCATGATGACGTCGCCGGCTTTCAATATATCTTTTACTGAGGACAGGCCGGATT
>JACQIJ010000229.1 GCA_016198545.1 Pseudomonadota bacterium | reverse complement strand
GCCGCGCGGCTGGCCGAAATACAAACCGCCGGTCAGTTCGCGGACAATAAGGATATCAAGGCCCTTTACGATTTCCGGTTTCAGGGTTGAAGCGTCGATCAAGTCGTCGAAAACGATAGCCGGGCGCAGGTTTGCGAACAGGTCCAGTTCCTTACGCAGTTTCAGCAGGCCCGCCTCGGGACGGATGGTGTAATCGACCTTGTCCCATTTTGGACCACCGACGCAGGCCAGCAGGATGGCGTCTGCCTTTCTGGCTTTCGCCAGCGTCTTATCGGAAAGCGGCGTGCCGTATTTGTCGATGGCCGCGCCGCCGATGGCGTCCTCCGTAATGTCGAATGAGGCCAGTCCGCGCTTTTCCAGCCACGCGGTCAGTTTCCTGACTTCGGCCATGACTTCAGGGCCGATGCCATCGCCGGGAAGGATTACGAGAGAGTATTTGTCTGTCATCGCCGTGGATTTTAAGGCTTTTCTGGATGGCCGCAATACATTAATGCGCTTATTATGGAACCGTTGTCTTGCGTGAATTCAAAGGTGCGTCGGTCGTACAGCCGGGGATAGTCCTCGTATTCATCCAATGTTCGCAGTGTTTCATCGCTTATCTCGTAAATCTCGCCTTCCAGCGTTTCCCCGGCCGGGGAAGGGACGGCTACGGGATACCCTTCTGGTTCTTCCTGCGTGGTGACATGATGGACGGCAAACGATTCCCGGCTGCGGACGGAGCAGATGAATTTGTCTTTCCCCAGAAGATGGTGGTGGTTTCCACCCTTGCGCAGGGTTCCGTAGACGAATATCAGCGGCATAGGTCAGGCATTACCCCACATCCACGATTTTTCAGTTCTGTTTCCGGCCTCGTACGCCGCGATGGCGTCGGCTTTCTCAAGGGTCAGGCCGATATCGTCAAGGCCGTTCAGCAGGCAATGTTTCCTGAACCCGTCGATCTCGAATGAAAACGATTCAACTTTTTGCGCGGCGAGATCGACGGTTATCTGTTTTCCTTTCTCCGCCATCTTCATCAGATCATCCATCTGATCCTGCGGCAGGGCGATGGGCAGGATTCCGTTCTTGAAGCAGTTGTTGTAGAAAATATCGGCGAACGATGGCGCGATTACGCAGCGTATGCCGAAATCCAGAAGCGCCCACGGCGCATGTTCCCGCGAACTGCCGCAGCCAAAATTTTTTCCTGCGACCAGTATCTGCGCCTTTTTGTAGGCCGGTTTGTTCAGTATGAAATCAGGAATTTCTCTTCCCTGCTCGTCATAACGCATGTCATTGAACAGGTTTTTGCCAAGACCTGTGCGTTTTATTGTGCGCAGGAATTGCTTCGGGATGATCATGTCCGTATCGACATTGATCAGGGGCAGGGGCGCGGCAATGGCGGTCAGCTTTTCAAACTTGTCCATGGTTTGCTCATATCTTTTACGTTTTTATAGCCTGTCATTTTAGTTTCCGCAAACGCTTCGAATAGATTCATATCGTAGTGCGCTGCGCCCTTTTCCTCGCGCATGCGCTTCAGGACGCCTTCGATGGAAATGTCGCGGTCCCCGAAATGGGGGCGGGCGATGGCGTATCCGTCAAAACTTTCGATGATGCAGGCAAGACGCACGGCAGGCGACAGTTCACTGCCCTTCAGGCCGCGGTGGCCGTTGCCGTCCATCTGCTCATGGTGATTGCGCATAATATCCGTCATCAGATCGATGAAAGAATGCTTGAAATCAAGCGCGGCTCCGACAGCTTTTTCCCCTTCGTCCGTATGGCTGCGCCGTTGTGCTTTGATGGCATTTTCCGGTTTTTTGATCATATCCCATAAATCGACGGGCAGGCGACTTTTGCCGATGTCGTGTGCCAGCATTGCCCAGTACAGATTTTCGCATACATGTTCGGGCTGCCCCATATGCGCTGCCGTCCGGCGCATGTCATCGGCTACGCGGAAAGCATGGCTGTGGAAAAGATAGTTGACCTTGTAATCGGGCGGCAGGTTGGCTTTCGCCCATGCGATGCGCTTTTCATCAAATTGTTTGAGGCGCAGCAGTTCGTCTTCAATGAAGGGTTTTATGCTCTCCTGAAAGACAGGGTCGGCACGCACGTCAAAATTATACGGAAAATCTTTGCCAGCCATTTTGACATTGTACCATGTCTTGTTCCATAAAAGACTCTTGTTTGCACTGCTTTAAAGGAGCGGTCGGATGTCGGGCCTGCGGTCTCTGGTGCGATTGGCGGCTATTGGTTTGTGGCTGGGCTTGCTTCTGCCTGCGCGCAATTTTTTTGGCAGAGACAATAACGGGTGCGACGCGTTCCAGACTTTCGTGTGTCGCGGCATGGCCCGTATTATGGGTGTCAGGGTGAAATTCAATGCATCCGCTGCGACGCTGCCTCCGGGTAGGCCTGTCATTTATGCCGCGAACCACATGTCGTACATGGACGTTATCCTGCTTGGCAGCTGCCTGAAGGGATCTTTCGTCGCCAAAAAAGAGATTGAAGGCTGGCCGATGATCGGGGCTTTCGCCAGGGCGGCAAAGGTCATTTTTATTCAGCGGAATCCCATCTTCCTGCGGCGCGGGCATGGAATGATGGCGGAACAGATGAATGACGGGCGTAACGTCGTTCTTTTTCCCGAGGGGAAGAACACCAGCGGAGATGGGGTTGAACCGTTCAAAGGTGGAATGCTTTGTATTACCTTTACGAATGTCTCCAAAACCCCGCTGGATCGCTGTCCGATCGTGCAGCCTGTCTCATTGCGCGTGACGGGGATGAACGGCCTTCCCGCGCACAAGGATGATCCGGCGTTTCGACATTTATACGCATGGTGGGGAGGGCAGGACATCGCATCTCACTTCTGGACGCTTGCGCGGAACAAAAGCATTGAAATTGAAATCACGGAACATCTACCGCTCGATCCGTACAAATTTTCTGACCGGCGGGAATTTACACGCCGCGTTCACGACATCGTTCAAAGCGCGGCGGACGGGCCTGCGCCGTCATCCTAGGTTCCTTACATCCGTGAGTTTTCCGGTCACCGCCGCTGCTGCTGCCATTGCAGGGCTCATCAGGTGAGTGCGGCCGCCGCGCCCCTGCCGTCCTTCGAAGTTCCGGTTTGATGTGGAGGCGCAGCGTTCCCCCGGCTCCAGCCGGTCGGCGTTCATCGCAAGGCACATGGAGCATCCCGGCTCACGCCATTCGAAACCGGCTTCGATGAAGATTTTGTCGAGGCCTTCGCGTTCGGCCTGTTCCTTCACAAGACCGGAACCGGGGACGATCAGCGCCTGCACGCCATCCGCTACCTTGCGGCCCTTTGCCACGGATGCGGCGGCGCGCATATCCTCGATCCTCCCGTTGGTGCAGGAGCCGATGAAAACCTTGTCCACCTTGACATCCTCCAACCGCGTGTTCGCTATCAGGCCCATGTAATCGAGCGCGCGCTGCATCGCGGCGCGTTTGGATTCGTCTTTTTCCTGCGCAGGATCGGGAACATTGCCAGTGATCGGCGCGACTGTTTCCGGGCTGGTGCCCCATGTCACCAGCGGTGTGATGTCGGCGGCGTTCAAGGTGATTTCTTTATCATATTTTGCGTCACGATCGGAGGGCAGGGTACGCCAGTACGTAACCGCTTTCTCCCATTCTGCGCCCTGCGGCGCCATCGGGCGGTCTTTGATATATTCAAATGTCGTCTCATCCGGCGCGATAAGGCCCGCCCGCGCGCCGGCCTCGATTGACATGTTGCATACGGTCATGCGCGATTCCATCGACAGCGCGCGCACGGCGTCACCTGCGTATTCGAGGACATATCCCGTGCCGCCTGCCGTACCTATTTTCCAGATGATTGCCAGAGCCATATCTTTTGATGTAACACCTCCGGGCAATGTGCCGTTGACGGCGATGCGCATGGATTTTGCGGGTTTTTGGATCAGCGTCTGCGTGGCCAGCACATGCTCCACTTCCGATGTGCCGATGCCGAAGGCCAGCGCGCCGAACGCGCCGTGGGTGGAGGTATGGGAATCGCCGCAGACAATGGTCATGCCCGGTTGCGTAAAGCCCTGTTCGGGGCCGATGATATGGACAATGCCTTGGCGCTTGTCCGCCATGC
>JACQIJ010000225.1 GCA_016198545.1 Pseudomonadota bacterium | reverse complement strand
TGGCCGAAATCGTCGGCGAGACTCTTGTACCCTTAAGCCTCGTCCAGCGGGTTTAAATCCTCGCGCTGCAGGTTTTCGATGAGACCTATTTCCAGAACATCCGTATCGCCAAAATTGCCGATGATGACCGGCACTTCGTGCAGCTGCGCTTCCTGCGCGGCGCGCCAGCGGCGTTCGCCCGCGACGATTTCATAGGCATCCAGATTCTCGAAGCCCGGCATCGGGCGGACGACAAGGGGCTGCAGAACGCCGTGAACGGCGATGGACGCGGCCAGCTCCCTGATGCTTTCCTTGTCGAACACGCTGCGCGGCTGGAACTTTCCGGGGCGGAGCTGATCGACGCCAAGCGTCGTGCGCGTCAATCCCGGCGTATGACCTTCGGAGCCAGGCTGCGGATAAACGCTCTCCTCGTCCTCGAACAATGCGCCCAGGCCGCGTCCGAGGCCGCGCTGCTTTTTCGTTTTCGAAGCTTCCGTCATTTTCTCTTTTTCTTCCGTGATTGCGTCCATGAAAAATTTCCGCGGCCTGTCTCTTTGATCTACGCTGCCTGAATGCCGCTGCCGTCTCCGGATATTGCGCGCTCACGTTTCAGCACCTCCCGGGCGAGATGGATATAGGCCTGCGCGCCGGGGCAGCGCATGTCGTACACGATGGCCGGCAGGCCGAATGAAGGCGCCTCGCTGACGCGGACGTTGCGCGGAATGACCGTCTCGTAAACCTTGTCGCCGAAATGCTTGCGCACGTCGCTGGCGACCATGCCCGACAGGTTGTTGCGCTGGTCGAACATCGTCAGGACGACGCCGTGGATTTCCAGTTTCGGGTTGTAGCTTTTCTTGACGCGCTCGATGGTTTTGACCAGGTGGCTCAACCCCTCGAGAGCGAAGAACTCGCATTGCAGCGGCACGACAATCGAATCCGTCGCGACCATCGCGTTCAGCGTCAGGAGGTTCAGGGACGGCGGGCAATCGATCAGGATATAGTCGTAGGGCAGCGGCACGCGCAGGGAATCGCGCAGGCGGTACTCCCGGTTCTCCGCGCCGACCAGTTCGATTTCCGCGCCAGACAGGTGAATGGAGGACGGCACGACATGCAGGCCGGGGACTTTCGTTTCGACAGCGATGTCCCGGGCATTTGCCTCCCCGAACAGAAGGTCATAGGTGCTGCGGCGGATATCGGCGCGCTTGATGCCGAGGCCGGTCGTCGCGTTGCCCTGCGCATCCAGGTCGACCAGAAGGACGCGCTTGCCCACCGCGCACATGGCAGTGGCCAGATTGACGGCTGTCGTCGTCTTGCCGACCCCGCCCTTCTGGTTTGCGATCGCCAGGATGCGCGGGACGCGCGCGGTCGTAATGGTCTGTTTCTCTTCCATGCGCGGCGGCTTTCCGGTTGCCGGGTAACGTGAAGGATACTGGTGCTGTTGCGTCATTTGCGGCTGCCCTTCCCGTCCTGATGTTAACGATTTTTTAAGGAATTGATGGAGCCCATCATGCGCGATTCTTCTTTCTGGAGTCAAGAAAATCGGCGGGGCTAATTTTTCTTTTTGCACACATTTGTTACTTTCAGGGCGCGCCCTTTGGGGTCGGTCTTGCTCGGAAATTCTTCCACGGAAAAATTAAAACCCTTCCGGGCCTCCGCGATTTCCTGCGCCGCCCCCTGCCCTTTCAGAAAAAAGAGAACGAGGTCCGGATTTCTATCCGCCCACGGCGCGCACCACTCCAGCAGCCGGGGCAACGGCGCAAGGGCGCGGGCCGTTATAATATCGGGGACAGGTTCTGCTGGCATATCCTCAATCCGCAGATTATGGATGGTCACCGGGGTTTTTGTTTCACGTGAAACAGTGGACAAAAATGTGCATTTCCTGTGATCGGATTCTATGAGATGAACATCCATATCCGGTCGCGCCATCGCCAGAACCATGCCCGGAAATCCGGCCCCGCTCCCCAGATCGAGAAGGATTTTTTTTCCCGCCGGGATAAATCCGGCTAACTGAAGGGAGTCCTCGAAATGCCTCTGCTCAATGTCATCGACCGTATCCGGCCCGATGAGATTTATAGCCCCCTGCCACTTTATAAGAAGTTTCTTATATTCAGGCAGCCCGGCGGTCATTTCTTTTTACATGTCTTAATAAAGCAACAAGGGCAGCCGGGGTAACGCCGGGAATCCGGGACGCCGCCCCCAAAGTCGCAGGCCGGGCCATTTTTAGTTTCTGGCGAACTTCAGCGGACAGACTTCCCACGGAGTCATAATCAAGATCGGCTGGTAAAGACAAAGCCTCATCCCGACGGAAAGCGGCGATATCGGCCTCGTGCCGGTCCATATAACCGGAGTAAAGCGCATCACACTCAATTTGTTCAACAATTTCAGCTTCCAGACCACTCAGTTCCGGCCATACCCGACAAATCTCTTTCCAGCCTATATCCGGATAACAAAGCAAATCCATAGCTGTTCGCCTGACCCCGTCTTTGTTGATGTGCAAGCCATATGACTCTAATTCATTAGGAGTTGCTGATATACTACAGGCCATTTTCCGTGCAACTTCAAGCTTTTCCTGTTTTTGCTTCCAGACCGTTTCACGTGAAACATTAATGCATCCTATGTCAATTCCAGGAGGGGTCAGTCGCTGATCTGCATTATCGGCCCGGAGCCGCAAACGATACTCGGCCCTGCTCGTAAACATACGATAGGGTTCAGGCGCTCCCCGGGCAATCAGGTCGTCTATGAGGACTCCTATATAAGCCTGGGACCTGTCGAGGACGAAGTGCTTTACATAATCGTTATTGCTGTCGTTGTTCGAGAGGGATGCGCTATCGGAGCCGGTAAGAAGCGCGGCATTAATGCCGGCCATAAGCCCCTGGGCCGCGGCTTCCTCGTACCCGGTCGTACCGTTAATCTGGCCTGCAAGGAACAAACCTCTTAAAAGTTTCGATTCCAAACAATTTGTCAATGCGCGCGGATCGCAATAATCATATTCAACGGCGTAACCCCATTGAAATACTTCAACATTTTCAAGACCGGGGATTGAGCGTAAAATCGCCGCCTGTACATCGACGGGCAGAGAGGTCGAAATGCCGTTCGGATAGACGGTCGGGTCATCAAGTCCTTCAGGTTCAAGAAAAATCTGATGCCTTTCCTTGTCCGCAAACCGCATGATCTTGTCCTCGATGGAAGGACAGTAGCGCGGGCCGGAGCTTTTGATCTGCCCCGAATACATCGGCGCGCGATGAATATTGGCCCGGATCGCATTGTGGGTGGCCGCATTGGTGTAGGTCATGTAGCAGCTGACCTGCGGCACGGTAATCTTATCCGTCATAAAACTAAAAGGCCGGGGCGGATCGTCGCCGGATTGCTCTTCCAGCCGCGACCAGTCGATGCTGCGCCCATCCAGCCGGGGCGGCGTACCTGTCTTGAGCCGTCCGAGCGGAAAACCAATATTTTCCAATGTCTTAGCCAAACCAACAGAAGGGGCTTCCCCCACGCGCCCGGCGGGCGTCTGCTCCTCCCCCCGGTGGATGACGCCGCGCAGAAACGTCCCCGTGGTCAGAACGACGGACTTGCATCGGATTTCACGGCCGGAGGCGGTGAGGATACCCTTGATGGTGGGCTTTTTCCCCTCACTCCTTCCCTCTCCCGAGGGGAGAGGGCGATCTGGAGTGAGGGCGTTTTCCCCGAGGATCACGTCTTCCGCAGAATCTTCGATCAGCGTCAGATTGGGGATATCGCGCAGCATGGCCTGTATGGCCTGCCGGTACAGCTTCCGGTCGGCCTGCGCCCGGGGGCCGCGCACGGCGGGCCCGCGGGAGGCGTTCAGCATCCGGTACTGGATGCCCGCCTGGTCGATCGCCCGGCCCATCAGCCCGTCGAGCGCGTCGATTTCGCGCACCAGATGGCCTTTCCCAAGGCCGCCGATGGCGGGGTTGCAGCTCATCGTCCCGATGGTGTCGAGCTTATGTGTCAATAAAGCGGTTTTCGCGCCCATGCGCGCGGCGGCCGCAGCGGCTTCGCACCCCGCATGCCCGCCACCAATCACGATGACGTCGAAGGAACTGATCATGGGGGTTATTTACATCAATTCAATCAAAAAATCTATCTTTTCATATTTCATTTCAACTTATAATCCTACTTAAATCTGTGCTAGCATTATATGTTCGCTGCCTCACCAGAATTCATCAAATCAAATGCCAAAAAAGAAAAAAT
>JACQIJ010000233.1 GCA_016198545.1 Pseudomonadota bacterium | reverse complement strand
GGACACGGACACGGACACGGGCATGGACACGGGCATGGGCATGGGCATGATGGCGGGGCAGGAGAGACTTCTCCCATGCCTTCACACCCCTGATTAACCGATCTGATTGTTCGTGAATACGAGCGACGTACATAAGAAAAAGCGCCGGAAGAACCTTGTTCTTCTGGCGTTGATTTTTGCGTGGTGCGCCCTGATCTGGGCCGTCACGATGATCAGAATGGCGCGCGCGGAAGACGCGCCGCCGCCCTCCGCAGAGATTGCAGTATCGATCGGTACGGATGCATCCATCGCGCATGACGCGACATCTTCCGCGTGGCCCGCGGAAGTGTCTGTTCCCGGCGAGGCTTTTTCCGCATCGCGTGAATCTCATTTGCAGGAAATCAGCGATACGACGCAAAAATATCAGGAAGCGGGCGCGACCCATCAGGCGGAAGTCGAAGAACAGCGCAAGAGCTGGTGGGAAAACTGGGTCGACAAGATCAATCCCGAAAAATAATTCTCTGGCATTCTTTTTTTATCGGCATTAAACCGATGCCATGAACAATCCCGGCGACATGGCGCGGAAGAACCGCCGTACGGCGCTGACCGTTCTGGCCGTTGTGATCGCGATGGCGGGCATGGCCTATGCGTCTGTCCCGCTTTACAACCTTTTTTGCCGCGTTACCGGTTTCGGCGGCACGACGCAGGTGGCGGCGCAGGCTCCTGCGCCCGAAGATATTCTCGAGCGTACCGTGACCGTCCGTTTCGATGCGGGAACGGCGCGCGGCATGCCCTGGAAATTTTCGCCCGAATCGCGGCAGGTGACAGTGAAGCTCGGCGCAAAAATGTTGACCCATTACCGGGCGGAAAATCCGGCGGCCGAATCGATAACCGGTACGGCATTGTATAACGTAACTCCCGACAAGGCCGGAAAATATTTTCATAAGATAGAATGTTTCTGCTTCGGGGAACAGACGCTGCCTGCCGGGAAGTCGGTGTCGATGCCCGTGGTTTTTTATGTCGATCCCGCGCTGGACGCAGACCCCGGTATGGATGACGTGACCCATATCACCCTATCCTACACTTTTTTCAGGACGGACAGTTCCGACCTTGATAAGGCCCTGAAAGAATTTTACAATCGGTCATCCGCGCAGAATGCGGAAGAGTCTCAACGCTAACGACACCAAAACAGGTATTATCATGTCTGACTTTCTCGAGTATTCCACCACAGGCAAGCCGCACCCCTTTCACATCGTCCGCCCCAGCATATGGCCCCTCGTCGGCGCGCTGGCGGCCGGGCTTCTGGCGACGGGAGTGTTGCTGTATATGCACGGCATCAAGCTGGGGTCCTTTGATTTCGGATTGAAGGGCGTGGTTGTCGGCCTGTCTGCGGTTGCCGCTGTGATGTTTTTCTGGTGGAAGGATGTGATTTTTGAAGCCGTGCAGGAAAAAGCGCACTCGTCTGTTGCGAAAGTCGGCCTGCGCTACGGCATGGCTTTGTTTATCGCATCGGAAGTGATGTTTTTCGTCGCGTTCTTCTGGGCGTTTTTCAATGCAAGCCTTTTTCCGCAGGAAGCTATCGGCTTTACCTGGCCCCCGCAGGGGATGCAGGTGGTGGAGCCGTTCGATCTGCCGCTGCTCATGACGATGATACTGCTTTTGTCCGGATGCACGGTGACGTGGGCGCACCATGCCATTCTGCATAATTCCCAGTATGAAGCGGTCAAGGCGCTGGGGCTGACCGTCATGCTCGGCATGTGCTTTCTGGCTCTCCAGATTTATGAATACGCGCACGCGCATTTCGGCTTCAAGGACACGGTTTATGCCTCCGCCTTTTTCATGGCGACCGGTTTCCACGGTTTTCATGTTTTTGTCGGGACATGCTTCCTCGTTGTGTGCTATTTCCGCGCGCAAAAGGGGCATTTTACCGCCGACAGCCATTTCGGGTTCGAGGCCGCCGCATGGTACTGGCACTTCGTCGACGTGGTCTGGCTGTTTCTGTTTCTGTGCATCTATTTCTGGGGCAACGTCATCGGCGTGTCGCACATTCCGGCCGCAGGGTAGTCATGGCATCGCCGCTTTCCCCGCTGCGCGCCGCGCTGGGTTGTAAATGCCCGCGCTGCGGAGCGGGGGAGATATACGGCCCCGGGTTCCTGAACATGACGGTCAGGGACAAGTGCGGGACCTGCGGGCTGGAACTGGCGAAAAACGACAGCGCGGACGGGCCCGCCGTATTCCTGATTTTCATTCTGGGCTTTTCTCTTGTGCCGCTGGCGTGGCTGTTCGAACTTGCTTTCTCGCCGCCGCTCTGGGTGCATGCTGTTCTCTGGTCCGTCGTGGCGCTGGGCGCTACGCTCGGCGCGCTGCGTCCTCTGAAGGCATATGTGATAGCGCTTCAGTACAAGCATCGTCCCCATACATGGGATTAGGCTTCATGAAGCGCCCGCCGCTTGCCGCTGCGGTTATGACCGTTTTTGCCGTTTCCGTTTTGTGTTTTCTGGGAAACTGGCAGATACAGCGTCTTCACTGGAAGGAAGGCCTCATTGCGCAGATGGCGCAGGCCCGAAGCATCGGGCCGCGCGCTTTTTCCCATGCCGAAATCGTCGGCGAAGGGCCTCTTTATGCCCGGTTGCAGGGAAGGTATGAGGATGTCATGTTCCTTGTCGGGCCGCGTACCTATCAGGGCCGTTCCGGTTACCATCTTTTGACTCTTTTTGCGCTTCACGACGGCGGCCATGTAATGGTCAACCGGGGGTGGATTCCTGCCGGGGAGGAGATGCAGGCCAGGTCTCCGCGGGGCGAGGCGACCGTCACGGGGCTTTTACGCCGGCCCGAAAGGCCGAACGTTTTCGTTCCTGCGAACGACCCGGACAGGAACGTCTGGTTCGCCGTCGATTTGCGGCGGATGGCAGCAGCAGGGGGTACGGATCTTGCCCCGCTTGTCCTTTACGCGGAAAGCGAAAGTCCCGAAAGCGCAAACCTGCAGCCTGTCCGTGCCGCGTTGCGATGGAGCCCCCGCAACGATCACTTTCAATATGCGCTGTTCTGGTTCGGCATGGCGACCGTGCTGATCATCATTTTTTACCTGCGCTTTCTGCGGAAATGACATTTTTTTGCAAAACCGGGCGCGGCTGGCTATAATCCCGGCTTATGACGCCGGACGATCTGAACCTTTTAGTCGATGAAATCGCGCGCAACGTCGCGCGCAACGATAACTTTCATCATCCCGTCTTCCGGGGCTGCTACGATTGGCATTCATCCATTCAGGGGCTTTATGCGCTGTATCTTGCCGGAGCGTTGACAAAAAGCGGCGATTATTCAAATCGCGCGGAATCCTTTTTAAAGGCGGCGGATTTTGCTGGCGAATTGAGAAGCCTGAATGATACCCGGGTTACTCCGGACGTTCCCGCGGGAAAGGAGTTTGCCTGGCTCTACGGGTACAGCTGGCTTTTGCGGCTGGCCGTGGAATACAGCTCGAGCCGTATATCCGCGGACAATGCGATATTGCCCCTGGCGGAAGATGCCGCGCACAGAATTGACAGACATATACACTCCCTGTCCACGTCCGACATTCAGGATTTTATGGGCGATGCGGAATACAGGAATCTGTCGTGGAAAATAATCTGCCTGCGCGACTGGTGTCGCAGCACGAAAACGGAAGAAGATCACAGGACGATCGACTGGCTGAGGGCGTTTGTTCGACGGGAGATAATGCCTGCGCCGGGAAATGCTTTTCAGGGGCCGGAAACGGAAGCCATACAAGGTTTTTTCTCTCCCTCATTGATGCGCGCGCTTCTTCTTTTATCAGTGTTACCGGAGGAGAATCACGGATCATGGCTGCCGGTCATGCGCAAAAGCGTCGAGAGTCTGGATCCTGTTTCAGTCGCGCCAGGTCGGGAAAATGCTCATACAGCCGGCCTTAATTTCAGCAGGGCGTGGGGGCTTGCGGCTCTTTATGCCTATACCGGCGATGAAGTATATGCTGCTTCGTGGACAAAGCATGTCGGTGCGCAGATGGCCCATGTCCGGCAATGGACGCAAACTCCTCCGGACGGTTCCGGCGCGGCGGAGAGTTTATATAAGAATTATTTGCATTGGGTTCCCCAGTTTGGAATCCTGGCCGCCTATTTCGGACAGCAGGCGAGCATAGTATCTGGGAATTACTACGTTTCCCGCCAGGCCAATAGCATTAACGCAAAGTCTGGTCCGGTTCGTCTCCAAGAGCCGCAAATTTAGCTTTTCCGGACAGCATGGCGTATTGGCGGTTTATGCCCGCGACATGGTTTTTGAAAGCAGCCAACTGCTTGCCTTTCAGCGTTTCGCCTTGCTGCAGCTTCACGGTGCGCGGGTTGACCTGATTGCCGTTTTGCAACACCTCGTAATGAAGATGCGGGCCTGTGGATCGCCCCGTTGTTCCCACGTAGCCTATGATCTGCCCCTGCTTTACGCGGGCCCCGCCCTTCATGTCTTTGGCGAAGTTTTTCATATGGGCGTAGGCGGTTTTGACGGATGCGTTGTGACGGATACGGATATAGTTGCCGTAGGAACTCCACTTTCCTATGTATTCAATCGTTCCGTCTCCTGCGGCATAAATAGGCGTCCCGGTAGAGGCCGCAAAATCGACTCCTTTGTGCATTTTATTGTAGCCGAGAACAGGGTGCCTGCGCATGCCGAAGCCGGATGAAAGGCGGGCGCCGTCGATCGGCGTGGACATCAATGCCTTGCGGACGCTTTTTCCGTCGGCTGTAAAAAAGTCGACATCGCCGTTTGCCATTTCGTAGCGGTACACGGGGATATCCTGACCGTTAACGTTCAGGCGGGCATAAATAACATTGCCGCTCTCAACGGCGGTTCCATCCTTTGTTTCATGTTGCTCATACATGACATAGATCGCATCGCCTTGACGGATATCGCGCTGAAAATCAATATCCCAGGAGTAGATGCGAATGGATTCCGCCACGATGGAATTGGGTATTCCCGCTTTCAGAGCTGATCCGTAAAGCGAAAGCTCAATGTTTGCTTGTTTGGCATAGGTGCGGAGAATCGTTTCTTTTTTATCAAGGGAAACCTTCAGCGCGCCGTTTTCTTCTTTATTCAGGCTGACCGTATTCAGCTTGTCCACGTCCATTGTGAGTCGGGAGAAATCGTAATCCCCATTGTTGCCTTCAACAGGGTTGAAGCGCACGGCTATTTCCTGGCCCGGACGGATTTTGCGCGGGTCCAGATAACCTCTCATAGCCTTGATGGCTTCAAAGGAAGTCTTGCTATCCAAACCGGCGCGGCGCAGTACGCTTGCCAGCGTATCGCCTTTCCCCACCTTGATCGTTCTTTCTTTGGGGGCAGCCGCCGTAGCCGATTCAACGGCTTCGACAACTTTCCCGGCGTAGCGCTGCATGCGCTCCTGCATTTGCGCCATGCGCAAGGCCGCTTCGTCATCGCCCGCTGTCGGCGCAAGAGACGCGACTGAGGCGGCGCTTGATGCTGCGCGGTCTGAAGTTAAAGTTCCGGCAGATATGCCGGCAATCAATAACAGGCAAATCGGAGCGGCCAGATAACGGGTGCGAATTGTTCCGCGCCGAGTCAGGAAGTAACGACGGCGCAGCGGAACGATCCGTCCCAATGCGGATTCCCACTTGCGGGATTTTTTAAGATTCAGGAATGGCATGATGTGAGATAAGGGATTGTCCATGCAGGGTAAATTATAACAATTTGGCTGCTATATTTCTAAACGTTTTTACGCCGCACAATGGGTAACACGATAAAAAGGGCAAGCCAAGACGCCATCTTGCGTTCGTCCCGAAAAGTTATTTTCTATAATCTTTCAAGTGCCGCACTCTTTGGATATAGCGTCATGGGCGGATCCCGATCCTTTCAGGCTGAAAGTGTCAGTCGTCTGCGTACCGCGGGAAGACATGCCTTTGACGACCATTTTCGACCCCTTGCGGATCGACTGCGATATTTTGCCATCCGTCGATGCATCCGAGGCCCAGGCCGTATCATCCTGCGAAAAAAGAGTAAATTTGTTGCTGTCAATCGTCACCGTAACATCGCTTCCGGGCTTGTAGCTGTAGCCCGTGATGTAGCTGAATACGTCTTTTGTGCTTTCGCCGGGCCGGTGGGTAATGAGCGCAAATATATCGCCGCGCCTAGTGTAGTCGCCTTCGGCCTTCTTGGGTTGACTCGCCATATAGCACACTTTTTTACCCTCTTCCATGAAGACATAAGCCGACCAGTCGCCCGATGTTTCAATCAGGCGCGGCTCATCCGCCATAGCCTGGGGTGTGTCGAAAAGAAGCGCTGCGAGCGCGACCAATAGGGCTATTCTAAAAAATTCTGTATGTTTCATCTGTCGTTCGCCGTTCCTGTTAAGCTACCTTCCCAGATTATTACAATAGAATACTAGCCCATTCATACCTAAAAACAAGCCTTTATTTGTGATCCGATCGGCGCAAGCGGGCGTAGAAGGAGGATGAACGCACATTCGGCAAAAGAAAATTTTTACAATCCTGCGCCGAGACATTTAAGCCGGCCTTCTTTAGAATGCGCAGATGTGATGTCTTACTCCGAAGAAAGCAGGGAAGCCGGAACGACCTTTGAGGATCTTCTGGCGGCAGTCGGCAAAAGCCGCGATCGCGACGCCTTCATACGTCTGTTTGAATATTTTGCGCCGCGCATAAAATCTTTCATGATGAAGGGGGGCATGACGCCTGATGCGGCGGATGATTTGGCGCAGGAGGCCATGCTAACCGTCTGGCAGAAGGCGGTGCAGTACGATCCCCGCAAGGCGGCGGCATCAACCTGGATATTTACCATTGCCCGGAATAGGAAAGTGGATGTTCTGCGCAAACAATCGCGGCAGGGACCCTATGTTGCGGATTTTCCAGCGGTTGAGGATACGGATCAGAGGCCGGACGAATACGTGAATCACAAAGATGGCATTCGCGCAATGGTTCACGCAATTGATTCTTTGCCGCCGGAACAGGCCGGTCTTATACGGAAGGCTTATTTTGAAGAAAAATCGCACAGCGATATAGCGGCCGAGGAAAATTTGCCGCTGGGAACCGTAAAGTCGAGAATAAGGCTGGCTTTGGAGAAGCTGCGTCGGAGCATGGGGGAGGACAGGGCATGAAACGGGAAGGGATGCATGATGCTTGCGAGATGCTGTTGATGGATTACTGCTGCGGCGTTTTGGATGAAGCGCAAGAGTTGCTGGTGTCCGCCTATCTGTCGGTATCGCTTCCGGCCCGGAGGCAGATGTTTTTGCTGGAAACTATCGGCGGCGTCTTGATGGAAAAAGACTGCGCCCCTGTTTTGATGAACGAAGATAGCTTGTCGAGCGTTCTCGATCGCGTTGACGGTTGTTCAGGGGAAACGCAAGGGGAATCCGGAACCCCGGGTTTTCCCCTCCCCCGCTCGTTGCGGCAGTACATTGCCGGTCAGGATGGCCATGCGGGCGAAGGCCGTTGGCGCTGGGCCGGATTTCGCGTGCGCGTCGTGAGGGTTCATGTCTCTCGAAGCTCGTACAAGACGCTTCTTGTGCGCATGGCTCCGGGCGCGCGGATCGCGCGCCACAGGCATGCGGGCATGGAATATACGCTGGTTCTTGAGGGTGCTTTGCGTGATGAGAACGAAGTGTATGAAGCCGGCGATTTGCTGGTTATGGATGCCGGGACTGAACACAGCCTGCAGTCCGACGCGCGCAAGGGCTGCGTGTGCCTGACGGTGTCCGGTTCGTGGCCGCTTTCGCCGTCGCTTCTGGATCGATTGATGGCCGGATTTTAACTTTCCCTCTTTTTCCTTGCCTTTTCCTGTATGGCGGCATAGGCATCGCATGGCAAACGTATCGTTACCGTCGTTCCGACTCCAACGGTTGACTCTATTTGCAATATCCCGCTGTGCATTTCCGTCAGCTCCTTTGTAATGGCAAGCCCCAGCCCCGTGCCTTCATGTCCGCGCGTGTAGTGGCAGGCCGCTTGTTCGAAGGGACGCGTGACGTAGGCGATTTTATTTGACGGGATGCCGACTCCGGTATCTGAAACTTTGATGAAAACGCTGTTTTTCTGGCTTGCGCATTCGATGTTTACGGATCCGCCGGGTTTTGTAAATTTTACGGCGTTTGAAAGAAGATTCAGCAATATCTGCATGACGGCGCGCCTGTCGGCTGTGATCACAAGATCGTCCGCCACATCGCCCGTCTTCAGCTTTATGCGGCCTTCTTGCGCCCTGCCTTCCATCATATGCGCCGCCAGACGGATGACTTTGGAGACGTTGATTTCCTCCAGATCCAGTTCATACTTTCCCGCCTCGATTTTTGACATGTCGAGAATGTCGCTTATAAGATCGAGAAGATGCTCCCCGCTTTCGCGTATTCCTGTAATGTAATCGAGGTATTTTTCCGTTCCGATGGGGCCGAGGAGCTGGCGCTGCATCATCTCGGAAAAACCTATAATGGCGTTCAGAGGGGTGCGTAATTCGTGGCTCATGTTGGCTAGGAATTGCGATTTTGCGGCATAAGCGCGTTCGGCGGCGTCTTTTGCCTCGCGCAAGGCCTGTTCGTGCGCCATGCGATCGGTAATATCCTGCATAATTCCAAACAGGGCCGTAACCTCGCCGTTATCATCCATTTCGCAGCGGCCCTCGCAGCGCACATAGCGTTCTCCGCCGTCGGGACGGACAATGCGGAAATCCATGTCGTAATCGTTCTGTTCTATTATGGCGCGCTGGAATGCCTGCAGAAGCCGGCCTATGTCCCGCTTGTGCAGGACTGAATTTACGTTGTCAATTGTGGGTCTGTATGTATCCCGCGTGACGCCGAAGATGCGGTATATTTCATCCGACCATTCTATGTCCGTTGCGCCGACGGACCAATGCCAATGCCCCATGCGGCCGATCGCCTGCGCCTCGTTCAACTGGTTTTTCTGTTTGTGCAGCATGGTTTCCTGCAACTTGTTGGCCGTAATATTTTGGCCAACGATGTATATGGCGTCTCCTTTTCGCCGCAAATGCCATTGAATCCAGTAAATTCGCTTGTCGCTTGCAAGTATTCTTGATTCAATATCCGCAAGGCGGCCTTCATTTACGTCATCGCGCGCCACTGTATAAAGCCCGTTTCTGAAAGAGGCCTTGTCTTCGGCATGCGTTATGTCGCCGAAGTTTTTTTCCAGAAGTTCTGCAGGGGCATATCCGAGCAGATCGGAGAAAACCTGGTTTGTACGCAGAAAGCTGCCGTCATGTGCCGTAACGGCCATCAGGTCATGCGCCATGTCCAGGAAGAACGACATGTCCTTTTCGTTGAAAGCCGGAAGTTTTGCGGGTTTGGCCGTTGTTTCTTGTTTTTCCCGTCCTATCAGGCGGAGAACCCGTTCTGCGAACGCGCTTTCGGGAATGCCAAAAAATTCCGCATGTCGCTCGCCCGCACTCTCAGAGGCAATCATATACCGGCTTCCGTCGCCTGCCGTTATAAAATCAATCCGCATGCTTGTCTGCGCCGGCTCCGCATGCCCGTGCAGAATGATCGTATGCACTCCTTCGTGGAAATTGTCGATGAAGGCGCCGGCTTTGCCAAACATGGCGCGCGGCTGCGAATTTTTGCCGGAATCGCCGAAGCCTATAAGCTCCGTCAAAAGGACGCGCTGTATCTGGTCATCCGTTCGATTGACCAGGGTTGCAAAAGCCGGTGAGGCGTATACGATGCGCCCATCAGAGTCAGCTACAAACCGCGCAATGTTTTCGTCGCTTGTTTGTGTTCTTTTCTCTGCTGAAGAGTTATGTTTTTTCAGTTTTGCCGATGCGTCCATTTGAATGGTACGGAAAAATTCCTGAGCCTGCTTGCT
>JACQIJ010000227.1 GCA_016198545.1 Pseudomonadota bacterium | reverse complement strand
TGCCTTGTTTTTATTTATATTATGTCCCGAAAATGCAAAAACCTTTGAAATTATGCACAAAATTCGCTAATATCGCAAAATATCCATAATAAAAACACAGGGACGGGCTCATGCGCGCATTGTTGAATGACCAAGGGCATACTGAGTAAAAAATTCAAAAAATATTCATGGCGGAACTTTGCAGCAACATTGGGTCTTGCCGCTGCGCTGAGCGTTGCGCCGGAAACCGGAACGGCTGCCGTTGCCTCCTCCGGGCTGACGATATCGAATTCCGAAACCTATCACACGCGCCAAATGGACGCGCTGGCGGCGCGGATCAATCGGGAATCGCCCGATGTAAAAGTCGTCGTGGTCAGCCGCGACTGGTTCTGGATGAACATGGCGCAGAACAACGGAAACATTACAAACGCCAGAAAAGAGATGCTTCCGCTTGCCGAACGTTACGTCCATGACAAGATCGGCATCCGTTTGTCCCAGAGGTATTACATGGATATTGTAAACCTCGTCCTGCTGGAAGCCAATAACAGTCTGGTCGTTAATCTTCCGGACGATAAAAAAGATGGTCCGAAGAAAGCCTGCTTCGTTCTGCCGCCGACGCCGGACGCGGATTCGGAATATTTCCTGCGCAAATACACGCTGAACCTGTTTCCTGACATTCACGGATCTTTCGCAAAATCAGCGCTGCAGCCCGACATCCGGCCTGAAATTCACAACAAGTTCAACGTTTATCATGAACTGGGGCATTGCTTTCAAGACAATTCCGCGCCCGCCGCATCGGCCAAAGCGGAAAACACGCCCGAGGCCATCGTCTCGTCACCCGAAATCATAATGTGGCGCCATAAAAAAGAAGTGGAAGCAGAGATATTCGGCGCCCTGTTGCTGGCGCACGACGGCATCACGAACTTTGCGGAAGAAAGAGCTAATGCGCGACTTTCAGGAGAATCGACCGCAGGCCCGGTTTCATACAGGAGCCGGTCCAGATTTCCGTACATGGGCGAGTTGGCAAGTCTGCACCAGCATTTTGGCTATATCTACACGCTTCACGGACCGTTACGCGCCGCGCAAGAGTACATAAACCATCACCGCGACAAAATCGCCGGCATGAGCGTAAGCCAGCTTGTTGCGCCGAGTTCCAGATTGGCCGAAAAAACGGCGCTGGACGAAAATGCCATCATGGGCGCGCTTTTCCTTTGGGAGACGTTGTACGACCAGAATAACCTGGAGGTTCTGTACGACATGCGCAGAGAGGCATCAAGAGACGGGCAGGTAAGTTCCCAGAGAGCCGCCGATTTCGCGTTCCAATTGATAAAAGACATGAACAAGGCCCTAAAAAAAATATTCGTTCTTCCCAAGGAAATGGATGAAAACCCGATTGACCATATCCCGTTCGATTTCACCAAAATGGGCACAGCCCAGGCCACGACATACAGCATGGATGACGTGCTGGCGATAAGGGACCTGCTGAAGAAAAGGGCCATGATGGCCGCAGGCGGCCTGACCAAGCAGAGCCTGATTCACGCATATGAGGCCTACAAAGACGGTCTGCGCATGGATCTTGAAAACGATCCCGCCAGCGAGAAACCCGGCCTCCAGAACAAGTTGAATGCCGCTTATGAGGCGCTGCGGCTCGACCTGCATGAGCTCGCGTGGGAAAAGGAAGCTGCCGAAATGCAGCGGCAGGCGGAGGAACATGCGGCAAAACAGCGGAAGACGCCGGAGCCTGTCCTGCCATAGGGTGTGTAAATCCCATAAAGCTGTGCTATAAATATAGGCATGAACATGCTATAAGGTTCGGCATGTTTATTTCCGAAATGCGCCTTCCATTCAATCATAAAATGGCCCGACATCATGTCTGCGAACAATAAAATCATCATTGCGCCTTCCATCCTTTCCGCTGATTTTTCGAAACTGGGCGAGGAAATAAGCGCGATTGATGCGGCGGGCGCGGATTACATCCATGTCGATGTTATGGACGGCCATTTCGTGCCTAATCTGACCATCGGACCATCCGTCATCAAGTCGTTGCGTCCACATTCGAAAAAGGTCTTTGACGTTCACCTGATGATTTCCCCGGTCGATCCCTTCATTGAGGAATTCGCGAAAGCAGGCGCCGATATCATCACTGTTCACCCGGAAGCGGGACCACACTTGCATCGTACGCTGCAATCCATAAAGGCGGCGGGAAGAAAAGCCGGTGTCGCGCTGAACCCGGCCACGCCCGTAGACGAACTTGAAAACGTGATGGACATGGTCGATCTGATACTGGAGATGACGGTCAATCCCGGCTTTGGCGGGCAGGCCTTCATTCCGCTGATCGATAAAATAAAAACAGTCAGGGGTATGATCGATGCGTCGGGTCGTAAGATAGATCTGGAAGTTGATGGCGGCATTAATCCGGAAACGGCGCGTCAGGCCATCGCCGCCGGCGCAAACGTCCTTGTCGCCGGATCCGCCGTGTTCAAAGGCAATCCCGCCGAGTATGCGAAAAACATCGCCGCCCTGCGGAGGCCGCAATGATGCGGATCGACCCCCTTATCCGCACGCTGCGCCACAGAGCGGGGAATCTGGCATACAGGAACCCGTTATACAGCTGGTCGCTTGGCAGCGGTCGCGCGCCGCCGGAAGGCCTGTCCTTCATACCGGCCGACACATGGCCGGGCGACGCGGAACGCGGGAAATGGCTGTGCGGCGGAACGTTCGCGTGGGACGGGGAAAGCCTGCAGATGCGCGGCGGGTGCTGGGAACCGGAAGGCATCGAAAGACCGTGGCTTGAACACATGCATGGATTTTCATGGCTGCGCGACTTGCGCGCGCTGGGCGGGGATGAAGCGCGGCGCGTGGCGCGCGGCATGATCGCCGACTGGATGGAAAAACACCGAAACTGGAGCGCCTTCGCATGGCAGCCCGGCCTTGCGGGACGGCGCGTGGCGAACTGGATCGCTCTTTACGATTTTTACGGCGCAAGCGCGGATCATTCCCTGCAGGATACGGTTTTTGAGTCTCTGTTCCGTCAGGCGCGCCACATATCCCGCGCCCTTTCATCGGGCGCGGAAGGTCTGGACAAGCTTTACGGATTGCGCGGCCTGGCTTTCTGCGGCCTAGCCCTGTCGGGGAAGATTGCATGGCTGGAACAGGCGCTAGATATGCTGCAGGCGGAAACGAACAGGCAAATCCTTCCCGACGGAGGGCACGTCAGCCGCAGCCCGCAAAAGCTTCTCGGGGCGCTGAAAATATTTACCGACATCCGCGCCGCGCTTTTGTCTTCGGGAATCCCGGCGCCGGAACAGATAACGCACACGATCGACCGCATGGCGCAAGCCCTGCGATTTTTCCGCTATGCGGATCGCGGCATGGCCGTTTTTAACGGAGCTCAGGAAGGCGATATTGCTATGGCAGACGCTGTCCTAGCCAAATCGAATGCGCAGGGGAAAATAATGCGGGCCCTGCCTCATACGGGGTATCATCGCATTTCGCAGGGCCGCAGCCTTCTGATGGTCGATGCGGGCGATATGCCTGCGTGGCCGCACGACGCCGCGGCGCATGCCGCGCCGCTGTCCTTCGAGTTTATGTACGGAAAAGAGCGCGTATTCGTATCCTGCGGATCGCACCCTCTGGACGAAGGATGGCGGGATTGCCTGCGCGCAACGGCCGCGCACAACGCGCTGTGCCTGGACAGCCGCAACGCCGTGGAAATTTATGAGAACGGGCATTTCGGACGCAAACCCCATAATGTCATGGCGCACAGGGATGATTCTCTTGATGCCATCCTGTTCGAATGCATGCATGACGGCTACGTCCCCCTGAACGGCATTACGCACAGACGTAGATTTTATCTTTGCGACCACGGGCACGATTTGCGCGGAGAGGAAAGCCTGTCATGCGCGACGGGACTGGGACGGCCGGTGGATATCGCTTTACGCTTCCATCTTCATCCGCGCGTCCTTGTATCGCCGGTCAGGAACGGTCAGGAAGCGCTTTTACGCCTGCCCGGAGGATCGGGCTGGCGCTTTTCGCGCGCCGGCGGCATTCTGCGCACCGAAGACAGCGTCTATATGGGGACGGGCGCGGTCCCGCGCAAAACGAAACAACTCGTCATATACGCAAGCATGGAAGCTGATCAAGCGCAGATAAAGTGGGCCCTGCGCCGCGAGGGCCGATGACGATTTTTAATTTTTAATTTCCAATTCTGATCTGCCGCAGAAAATACCGTACCGACGCAGTCGCCGAAAAATGAATTTTTGAAGAATATTTCGACCTTACAGAAAAACTAGCAAATTCTTGCCTTGCCGGATTTCTTTGCTTCGTACATCGCATTGTCGGCCGAATTCAGGAGCATGTCGAGCGTATGGCCGTCGCGCGGGTAATGCGCTATGCCGATGCTGGCGCTGACCTTTATGGCATCCCCGTCATCGTCCTTTATATCGAACCGGATAGCCTTAAGAAGTTTTTCCGCCGTATTGAAAACGATTTCCGTTTCGTTTTCGTCTTTCAGGTAGACAATGATGCCGAATTCGTCGCCGCCGAGACGTATGGCGACATCATCCGGCCCGATGCTGCCTTTGATGCGCGTCGAAGCATGGCACAAAAGCTGATCTCCCGCCTTGTGCCCCAGGCTATCATTGACCTTCTTGAAGCCATCAAGATCGATATAGATGAACCCGACGCCCCCCATGCACGCCTTGGCTTTCGTCAGCAGTTCGAAGAATGCTTTTTCCATCAGGATACGGTTGCCCAGACCAGTCAGGGGATCATGGCTGGCCTGGTGCTCGATAATGCGCTTGTTTTCCTCGACCTTTTCCTTTTCGTGCGCCAAAGCCTCAGCAATGTCGACAACCTGCGATGCCTGGCTTTCATAGTGGGACTGGGCGAACAGCATTTCCGTGTAGTGATGCTCCAGCTCGCTTTTCTCGCGGCGCAGCTTCAGTTCTTCCGAAATGTCATGCATGACGATAATCTTGTTTGCGCCGCCTTCGGAAGCATAATCCCCGATGGCCGTTATCACCTTGATGGTTTGCCCGGATTTGGACCTGGCATTTATATACTGTCCGTAAGCAGACCCGCCGCCATTTTCCTTGTAATGGTTGAGAAATGAACCGAAATCCTGAAATTCGTCCGTCAGCATCACAGCATCGAATTTTCTGCCCGTCATGTCCGCCGGCTTGTATCCAAAAACGCGTTCAACCGCATCGTTTGAAAACAGAACGGATCCGGAAAGGTCGACAACGAATACAGGATCGATCGATACCCGCATCACAGCCTCGGCAAAATCCAGGTCCGCAAGATTCGCCGTCAGCGCCGCCATGTTCTTCTCTGCAACTTTTTTGCTCAAAATTCGTCCCCGAAACAAAAAATCCAGCTGTACCTATAATACGCGAAGAAAAAGACAGTTTGGTAAACAATCCCTTGCATTTTAGGAATTCATACTACGCCAGCAAGGAATAGTTAATATACGCTGACAAGGATATCGATTTAACCATCAACACCCTTAAGCTTTCGTTAATATATTTTCAGAATACCGCCCGTTGGAATTATTTTGTACCGAAAATGCGGTTGCCCGCATCTCCAATGCCGGGAACGATGTTGCCATCATAATCCAACCCGCGATCCACAGCGGCAGCATAGATGGGAATATCCGGATAGGATTCGCGCACTGCCGCCACCCCTTCGGGCGAAGCGACAAGGCACAGGAACTTTACATCCGCGCAATCCATCCCCTTGACGCGGTCAATGGCGGCAACAGCGGATTTGCCGGTTGCCAGCAACGGATCGACGATGATGGCAGAGCGGTCTTTGAGATCCTCCGGCAGCTTCAGGTAATATTCGACCGGCACCAGCGTATCCGGATCGCGGTACAGGCCAATATGCCCGACGCGCGCGGACGGAACCAGTTCCAGAAGCCCGTCCAGAAGCCCGTGGCCGGAACGCAGGATCGACACGATGCACATTTTTTTGCCGGCGATTTTCTGCGCCTTCATCTTTTCGAACGGCGTTTCAATTACAACTTCCTCGGTCGGCAGATCGCGCAGAACCTCATATCCCATCAACAGCGATATCTCGCGCAGCAGGTCGCGAAACTTATTGATCGACGTTTCCTTATCGCGCAGCAGGGCCAGCTTGTGCCGGATAAGCGGATGGTCGATGATATGCAGGTTTTTGTCCTTCATAGCGGGAATTCCTTTTATTTTAAAACCCACGGCGCGGCAATCGACAGAACTTGCCACACCTTTGCCAGATCGAATTTATCGTCCGTCCGCACGCCGCTTTCCATGTCGATCCATGTTTCACGGTCGCCTGCGGCGCGCGCGATTTTCTCGATATTCTCCTTTATGTTCTCAGGCCGCAATCCCCCCGCATAGCCGCAGAAATGCCCCGTGAGCGGCGCAGGCCAGACTCCGGGCAGGGCACCGCTTCCAGCGGAACCGTCGAACAGAAGGGCATGGTTCTGGATTTTTTCAAGCGCGGGCAATAACGATTTTCGTTTCTCCGTATACTGGATGACGAATTCATGTTCCGGGTGCGCGGCGATTTGCGCCATAAGTTTTTGCGGGTCATATTGCCCTTCGACATTGCCGAATTCGAGATTCAGCTGAATGCGCTTGAAACCCTTCATCGCTTCGGGCGTTTTTCCCACAGCGAAATCCAGAAATGCGCCGCCGCATAGATGCATCGCGCGGTGCGCGCCCTTATAATGCGTAATGAAATCCGCGATCCATTTTTCCGAAGGAAAGCGTTTCTGCCCTGCGCGCTCGGGCATATACAAAAGCGCCCATTCGACAAAAGAATGGTCGCGCGCGACGGCATTCAGGTCGTCGACGCTGACGCCGTCATCCGCGCCGGTAATGGCGACATATTTCAGTTTCATGGATTCTCCTATTTGTTGCCGGATTTCCCGCCATCGCCTTCGCCGTGGTCGTGGCCACAGCCCGGCCCGTGAACGTGATCCGGGTCGTCATGATCGTGACCGCAGCCCGGCCCGTGCACATGAGGGATGAAAAGCGGACTGCCCGCTGCGCCCGGCGGCAGGGTAGAGGAACCCAGAAGGCTTTTTCGGATCCAGTCGTTTTTCTTGGTCATGAGC
>JACQIJ010000223.1 GCA_016198545.1 Pseudomonadota bacterium | reverse complement strand
TCCACGGCCTGTCCTGCCATACGCGATGTTTTCGACACTTGTTCCGTAATTTCAGCTATCGACGCGGACATTTGCCCGGCCGCTTCAGAAATGCTCCGGACATTGCGTGACGTCTCATCGGAAGAGGAAACCGCCGTATCGCTACCCTTCCTTGCCTCCTGCACCGTTTTGCTCATGGCATCCGCCGTCCCGCCGAGAGATTTGACGGTTTCATTTATCTGTCCGACGACTTCCTTGAGAGACGCATCAAAGTCACCTGCCACGCTCAGAAAGCCGTTCATTTTACGCTCCACGCTCTTCGTCGCTATATTGATGGTGCGCGCGGCGTTCAAAAAAGACCCCCTCATGCCGTCTTCTATGATATGCCTGAAATACCGGTTGCGGCTGACATATTCCATGCACGCCATTGACTCGCGGACATAAGCATCCATGCTGTCCGTCATTTCATTTATAGCCCACAAAAGGCTGCCCAGATCCCCCTTTTCCTTTATGCCTACATAACGGGCGTTAAAATTTCCTTTCTCTATGGCATCGCAAACGCTTTTTGCGCAGATTATGCATTTCTGCGACCTTGCAATGAAAAACACTGACGCCGATAAAAACAGAAATGAAAGCAGAAATGCGGCAAAAGCAGCCTGCGCATAGCCCTGCCATACGCCTGCAAAGGCGGCGGCGGAAAGAATAATGCCCAGAACAGCCAGCGATTTCGCCTTAGAGAGAGAAGACAAGTTCATCATAATCAACCCCCTTCTGCGCCAGTATGCCCGCAAGGCGCTTATAGCTGTCGCTCATCCCTTCCTTGCGGTTTTCACGACTGCGCTCGATTTCAAGAAGGCTTTTATACAGCGGAACGATGACATCGTTCACGATCCGACGATCGGGGACGCGGCGATTTGAATGATATCCGTTTACATTTCCCGCTCCGTCAAAAGACGGCGTTACATGCGCCAGAACCCAGTAATGGTCGCCATTTTTCGATTTGTTGACGACATATGCGAAAATTTCTTTTTTCGCCTCCAGCGCATCCCACAACAGCTTAAACACGCAGCGCGGCATATCGGGATGGCGGATAATACTGTGCGGCATGCCAATTATCTCATTTTCCTGATAACCGGCGATTCTAAGAAAAACCCTGTTGGCGTATGTGATGCGCCCCTTAAGATCTGTTTTGCTGACGATAACCTCGCCCTGATCGAAGAAGCGCTCCTGCCCTGTTAAACGGACATCATTTTTCATTGCAATGTACTCCTCAAATCAGGGGGATTCTCTCATGAAATGAGAGACAGCCGATTGACTCAAATCAATTGCCATGCGCACGGGTGTAAATTATAGAAATTTCTATTTGCGCCCTATGTATTCGCGCCCCTGCATTTCTATAAGGCGGCTGACGGCACGCTGGAACTCAAACTCATGATCATGGCCGCGGTAAAGCTGATCGGGCGGCGCATCGGCGGTCACAATAAGCTTCGTCCCCCGATCATAAAAGGCATCGACAAGCGTCATCAGCCGCTTCGCTTCGTTGCGGCGGTCATAGCCCAGCTTCGGCACACCTTCCAGAAAAACAGTGTGATAGACGTCAGCTATGGCAAGATAGTCCTCCGCGCCCATCGGAAGCTCGCAAAGCTGCTGAAACGTAAAGCGCGCTACGCCCTTGGCGGCTCTGTCCACGCGAATCGTACGGCCTTTAACAGTCAACTCCTCGCCGCCCGCTTTTACGCCGCCTGTCAAGCGTGAAAAAACCCCATCCGCCATCGTATGCTTTGTCAGAGGCCAGAAATAAACGCCCGTATCGGTCAGATACTGCAGACGGTAGTCGATACCGCCATCAAGCTCTAGAATCTCCATGCGTTCCTGAAGGAGGTCGATAAAAGGCAGAAACCTGTCGCGCTGAAGGCCGCCTTTGTAAAGCTGGTCCGGCGGCCAGTTGGATGTCATCACGCAAATCACCCCATTGTCTAACAAAGCCGTAAAAAGACGGCCCAATATCATTGCATCCGCGATATCGGTGACATGGAATTCGTCAAAGCAAAGCACGGAGAATTCTTTCGCCGTTTTTTCGGCGTATTTCATAAGAGATTTTTCCGCCACCCCCTTTTGACGCGCTCTGTGTATCTCGTTATGCACGTCAATCATGAACTCATGGTAGTGAACGCGCCGCTTTGAGATAGACGGGGAGATGCTTTCATAAAAACCGTCCATCAGCATCGTCTTGCCGCGCCCGACGCCGCCCCATATATAAAGCCCGGCGGGCGGGCTTCCTTTCCTGCTGCGCTTTTTTCCATTTTTTTCTACAGCATCACGCAACGCCGACAAGCGCGCATCCACTTTCTTTTGCGCAGAATCAAGCGGCGGCATGGTGGGCCGCGCGACGTACAAGAAGGATGGATACTTCGTAAAGTACCATCAACGGAATTGCCAGTAAAACCTGACTGAATACGTCCGGCGGGGTCAGCATGGCAGCGACAGCGAAGATGGCAACGATTATATAGCGGCGTCTGGACGCCAGTCCTTCCGCCGTCACCATCCCCGCGCGCCCCAGAAGCGTCAAAAGAACCGGCAACTGAAAACACAAGCCAAACGCAAAAATAAGCGTCATCACCAGATCGAGGTATTCGCCTACGCGCGCCTCAAGCTGTATAGGCAAAACCGTATCGGCGCGTCCGCTTTCAAAACCCAGAAAAAACGGCCAGGCCAGCGGCATCACAATGTAATAGGCGCACGCGCCGCCAAGAAAGAACAGAACGGGCGTCGCAATCAGAAACGGCAGGAAAGAGGATCTCTCCTTTTTGTAAAGCCCCGGCGCAACAAACTTCCATATCTGCATGGCAATGACAGGGAATGTCAGAAAAAGCCCTGCGAACAAAGCCACCTTCAGATAAGTGAAAAACGCCTCCGTCAGGCCGGTATAGATAAGGCGGCGTCCGGCCCCGCCCTCCATCGCCGCGGCCAGCGGCCGTACAAGAAAACCGTAAATATCCTCTACAAAAAAATAACAAAGCACGGATCCCGCCAGCAACGCCGCGAACGACCACAGAAGACGGCGACGCAGCTCTATGAAATGCTGCGCAAGAGTCTGCCTTTTATCCATTGCCTCAGCCGTCATCGCCATGAACCTCGATATCAGCCGTTTTCTCATCCGTATCGGGAGCCTCGAAATTGACCCCGCGGCGCAATTCCTCCAGATCGTGTTCCTTGAGAAAATCCTCGAACTGCTGCGAAAAGGCATAGCGCACGTATTGGAGGCGCCGCACGAGGCGCCCGAACATATACATGACCTTGGGGACATCCCGCGGCCCGATGACCAGAGCGGCTACGGCGAGAACGAGAAGAAGCTCAAGGCCGCTAAAACCGAACACGGGACATTACTTCTTTTCAGTTCCATTGACTTCCCCGCCGCCATCATCGTCCTTCATGCCTTTTTTAAAGGATTTGATGCCCTTCGCCAGGTCTTCCATCAGGCGCGGCAGGCGACCCGCCCCGAACAGAAGAACAATCACAAGAACGACAATCAGTATCTGCCAGAAACTGGGTCCCATTATTCATCATCCTCTTCTTCGAAATCATCCTCATCCATATCATCGCTGTCTTCGAAATCATCTTCGTCGTCATCGTCATAGCCATTTTCGTCTTCCGAACCCCCCGCCGCAGGCCTGTCCTGCCCCCCGGAGACCTTTATTTCACCCTCATCGAGATCGTCTTCATAGTAATCCCCGGCCGCGGCGCTGTCTTCTCCCGCTTCGGGGCTCTCCATATCCTCAACCAGCATGTCGGCATCCGTTTCCTCGCCGAACAGATCTCCCGTCGTCAGCGCGTCAATAGCCGGACGGCGATCGAGCAGACCCGATGCCTTCAGGTCGTCGAGACCGGGCAGATCGTTCAGGGACTCAAGGCCGAAATGATCCATGAATTCAGTCGTCGTTACCCATGTCAGCGGGCGGCCCGGCGTTTCGCGGCGGCGGCCCGGCTTCACCCAGCCGCATTCCATCAGAACATCGATGGTTCCCTTGTGGATGGCGACGCCACGAATATTCTCTATCTCCGCCCGGGTCACAGGCTGGTGATAGCCGATGATGGCCAGCGTTTCCATCGCCGCGCGGGACAGTTTGCGCTTGACCTCGCGGCTTATGCTTAAGGCGTCAGCAAGTTCAGCCGCCGTACGGAAAGCCCAGCTGCCATTCATTTCCACCAGCCGAACGCCGCGGCTTTCGTAGACTCTCTGCAGATCCATCAGCATGCCGCCCAGATCGGAATCTTCCGGCAAGCGCACGCGCATCGCGTTCAGGGTCAGCGGCTCCGCCGAAGCGAACAGCATCGCTTCCAGTATGCGCATCGGCTCGCCCGAAGACGGCGACGTTTCGGTAACTATGCTCTCATCTTCTTCAATTCGTGCCAGTGCTTCGCTCATCGGACGCTTCCTCTCTCTCATTCAATTTCTCCGCGGACGCGCGGATATAAATCGGACGGAACAACCCGTCCTGCCGGATTTCGATCTTCCCCTGTTTCGCCAGCTCCAGCCCCGCCGTAAAAAGCGACGACATCGAGGACCGGCCGTAGAGCCGGTCCTTTATGTTTTCCGGCATAAAGCTTTGCAGAGTCGTCCACACGCTGTGCGGGCCCTTGCGGGGCAGCGCGCCCAGCATGCGCGCCATGCGCTCGAGCGCGGCTTCCAGCGGCATAAGATGAAAAACGGGCAGTTCGTAATGGCCGCCTTCCTTGCGGCGGTTGATATCGCCGTAGGCGCGCAGCAAGTCGTACAGCGTTATATCCCATACTGTGTCGGTAATCACTTTCAGGCCTTCCGGCATGCCGCGGGCGAATATGTCGCGGCCCAGTTGCGGGCGGGCAAAAAGCTTTTCGGCGGCACGACGCATCGCTTCAAGGCGGCGCAACTGGAATTGCAGCGCATCGGCCATCGCCTGCGCATCAGGTTCCTTGTCATCCTTGTTCTGCGGCAGCAAGAGGCGCGATTTCAGATAAGCAAGCCACGCCGCCATGACAAGGTATTCCGCAGCCAGATCCAGATGAAGCTCCTTCGCCCGGTCGACAAAAACCAGGTACTGCCGCGCCAGTTGAAGAATGGAGATTTTCGTCAGATCGACTTTCTGGTCGCGCGCCATCGCCAGCAGAACGTCGATCGGCCCTTCATAGCCGTCGATATTCAACAGCAGCTCGTCGGCGTGATGCTCTCCTTCCGGCAGAACATCGCGGCGCGGCGGATCTTCCTCAAATTGCACTTCGCTGGCTTCAGCCATTCCTAAAATTCCGTCTTACCCATGAGGCCGAACGGTTATAGCGCATTACGGCTTCATTTGTCATCTTTCCGATACGGGCGGCGACGGCCTCCATTTCCTCCAGTTTTCCGCTGCAGTGCAGGGCAATATCGCATCCGGCCCGCAAAACCTTCTCGGCCCGGGCATCCGGACCGCCATACCGGGCCAGCGCTTCCATAGACAAATCGTCGCTGAGCAACAGCCCGCTGAATCCCATGTAATTTCTTATTATGCCATCGATAACCTTGCGGGAGCACGAGGCAGGCGCCCTTTCATCCACAGCCTTGTATATGGCATGCCCTACCATGCCCCAGACAGCCTCGGAAAACGCACGGATCAACAGTTTCTGGAAAGGAAGGAAATCGTAAAGTTCAAGATCCTCAATATCCGCAGCGACCACAGGCAAATCCTTATGGGTATCCATATCCGCCCGGCCTAGGCCCGGCATGTGCTTGATAACCGGCACGACGCCCCCGACAAGAAGGCTCTGGCAGACAATAGCCCCCAGCGCGGCGATCATTTCGGGATCCGACGAAAAAGCGCGGTTACCGATCGCTTCATGCGTTTCAGGAAACCGCACATCCAGAACGGGCGTGCAGTCGACATTGATTCCGGCTGCGTTCAGTTCCACGGCCATTCGCAAAAATGATTTTCCGGTTTCCTCGCGGCCCCTTGCGAAATCGCGCAAAAACAGATCGCCGAAATGCTGCGCCGGCGGATAATCACTCCAGTGCGGCGGGCGCAGACGCTGCACCCTGCCGCCTTCCTGGTCGATCAGAATAGGGACAACGCGCCCCATGCAGTCGCGCAGGGAATCCGTCAGGACGCGCAGCTGCTGCGGGTTTTCGCAGTTCCGCGCAAAAAGAATGAACCCCAGGGGGTTCACGCGGCTGAAAAAAGCCTTTTCACCATCGGCAAGAACCGCTCCCGCCAGCCCAAAAATCGCCGCCAGCGGAGCGGCGTCAGAATCAACGTTTGACAACAAGGCAGCCCCCCGGCTTTTTTGCCTCCACCGCCTTGCAGACAGACTGTGCGCCGGCCTGCTCCAGAGGGCCGGCCTGCGTCCGGTAATAAGTCCCCTTTGTACCTAAATCCGCTTCCTGTATGCGCAATTCGAGGTTGCCCAGCTGCGCCGGGAAGATTTTTTTCATATTACCCCACAGTCTTTCCGCATCAGCGCGCGACTTGAGGCTGCCCAGCTGCACAAAGTAATCGCCGGTTTTCTGTTTCGGCGTTCCGGCCGCCGGTTCCGTTTTTGCAGCAATTTCCGCCTCTTTTGCGTCGGGCTTGGCTGCAGGCGGTGGAACAGCAGCCTTCGCGAGAGTCTGGGGAGCGGCGGCAGCGCCTGATTCGACTGGCATATCCGTGACAACTCTTTCCCTGTCAGGCCTGAACGTAGAAACCTCAGCCGTTTCAACCGGTTTTATATCGGTTTTCAGACCTGCAAAAAGCTCGTCCCTGTCCAAAGGCTTTTCTGATTCAGGCAAAAGATTTTCGATACGGGAGGGCGCGTTTTTACCGCCCTCTGTGCGGCGCAACGTATCGAAAACCGTGCTTTCCCTGTAGGGAATCTCCATGCCGCCCGGATCGTCCGGCGCAATTCTGTAAGGCCCGGCATCGGCGCGGACGACAGGCGTGTTTTCAAGTTCGTTGCGGGCGGATGCGCGCGGATAGCTGTACCACAATACGGAAACCATTACGCCGATAGCGGCTAAAAGCATGACAGCAGCAAAAAACGGTCCGCGCGCACCGATCCGCGCGCGTATATCCAACGCGCCCAGAATACCGGTTACAACTCCCGCATATTGCGGGTCATCATCGAATTCATCCTTGTAAGGCATATCGAAAACCCTATGAAAAATTGCGTGTCATTACAAGATCGGCATGCAAGTTATTCACCGTATATCCCAGTAAACCTCGAACAGGCGCTCATGTTCCCGCACGGCGAAGCGGTCGGTCATGCCGGCGATATAATCCGCCACCACGCGCGCGTGGTATTTTTTCTCGCCGGAGCCGCCTGCGCCTTCAACCCTTTTCTGCCAGTCATCGGGCAGCGTGCGGTAATCGTCCATGAACACGCCATATAAATCCTTCACGATGCGGCCTACTTTCTGGCGCATGCGGTTGACGCTGTAATGGTGATACATGCGGTCGCGCAGGAAAGCGCGTAAATCGTTTACCTTCTTCAGCATAGGATCGGAGAAAGCAACCATTGCGCGTTTCGCGCCGCGTATGTCATCAGGGCCGCCCACACTCAAGCCGTCCAAACGCCGCTTCGTTTCATCAAGAACATCGCCCACCATAGCGCCCATCAGTTCGCGGATGATGGCGTGCGTCAAAAGCTCGTCATTAATGCCGGGATGCAGGGAGAGACAATTCTTTTTCATCCGTCCCAGCAGCGGCACGCTTTCGATGTCCTTCAGCGTGAACAGCTTCGCATGCAGGCCATCCTCGACATCGTGGCTGTTATAGGCGATGTCGTCGGCCAGCGCCGCGACCTGCGCTTCCACAGATGCATAGGTATTCAGGCGCAGATCCGTTTTTGTCTGCACGGCTTTCAGCGTATCCGTGATTTCCCCTTCATAGGGACCGTTGTGCTTGACCACGCCTTCCAACGTTTCCCACGTCAGATTCAGCCCGTCCCATCCAGGGTACTTGCGTTCCAGCTTCGTCAGCACGCGCAACGACTGATCATTGTGATCGTAGCCGCCGACATCCTTCATGCATTCATCCAATGCCTCCTCTCCCATGTGGGCAAACGGCGTATGGCCCAGATCGTGCGCCAACGCCACGGATTCGGCGAGGTCTTCGTTCACCATCAGCGCGCGAGCGAGCGTTCGCGCAACCTGCGCCACCTCCAGCGTATGCGTCAGGCGCGTGCGGTAATGATCGCCGGTATGATAGACAAACACCTGCGTCTTGTATTTCAGGCGGCGAAACGCCGCAGAATGAATGATGCGGTCATGGTCGCGCTGGAAACAGGTGCGGTAACGGCTTTCCGGCTCGTTATACAGCCGCCCCAGACTGCGATCCGGGCGGCAGGCGTACTCCGCCAGTGGCAAGGCGCAGTAATTATAGCTGCGTTGGTCCGGGACCGGTTTTGACATGGTGCGGGTTCTCCTTGTTCCGTATCTGCGCAGGATAGCGCGCCGTCTGCGCATCTGCAAAACCCCTTTTTATAAGGAATTCAGTCCTGATTATGTGTCTGCAATTTGTCTAAAATTTTATCGAAATTTTAAAAAATATTAAGGTAAATTCTGATAAAATATGATTATAGGGATATTTTGCGCCCCGGCTATACTTGGCAACATACTGATTTTAAATAAAAAAGGATTAGACATGACACTATTTAAACGCAGTGAGCGCGGATCGGTTCTGGTGATCGTACCGGTTTTTTTCATAGCCATTGCCTTGTTCATGGCGGCAACCGTCCGTCAGGGTGAAACGAAGGAATTTTACGGCGACCTGCGCACGGAAACGAAGATGGAGCGCGTTCAGAAAGCGCTGGCCGCATACAGCCACCGCAATTACCGCATCCCCTGTCCGGCCGACCCGTCCGTGAACCCGGCGGCGGCGGCTTTCGGCGATGAAAAGGCAAGCTGCGACGCAACGCCCGCCGCGCAAATCGGCATCGTGCCCTTTCGCACGCTGGGCCTGACGGAATTCGACGTCCGCGATTCATGGGGCAATTATTTCACCTACTCGGTCAGCCCCGGTTTCACGCGGCAGACGCTCGTGGTTCCCGGAGTCATACCGGCAAGCCATTATAACAGCGCGGTTCCTCCGCAATCTCTTCCCATGCCTCTGAAAACGGACGTGGCTGAAAATCCGGCCCCGTACAATGTCAATTCACCCGCCAACAGAGACGCCATAGCCCGCAGCTTCGTTCATGGCACATGCCGCGAAAATGGGACATGGGTGCAGCCGGACGCCGGTTCGCATAGGGGGCATAACGGCACGACTTACAACTTCAAAACCACGATCGTCAGCGGCGTGAATTTCGCGCATACCCTGAACAAAAATAATTACAAGGCGCAGTTTTGCTGCTCCAGCACGATACCCACTTACAGCTACATGACCACGCAGGATTTCGCCAAGGAAGCGCCGTGCACAAGCGGCAATCCTCTGGGAACCTTTAGCTGCGGCGGCCCCTACCCCAACAGCTGGACCTGGGACAATCCGAGCGTTCCGGAAGACATTACCTTCCAGATGGGCGCTTGGGGAGGATCGCCGAGCAGAACGGACCCGTATGGCGGAAACGGTAACTGCGCCGGCTACGTGGCAAGATCCCCCGGCGGGCTGAATCTTGCCTGGAGCCCGGCGCAGCACGGGGCAAAAGGAGGGCTGACGCAAAGCAGTTTTTATTGGGGCGATACGGATGGCGACGGCGTCGGGGACAAGTGGGTTTCAAAAATGACGGGCATGACGCTGTACATGAACATCGCGGGTGACGGCATAAGGAACATGACGGTCAATCTCGCCGATCTGGAAGGAGAGGACCCGAAAGGAAAATTCCGCTACTCCACAGTTCTCGTGGACAAAACGACAGGTAACGTCATCACAAATCCCAGCCCTCCTGCGCCGTGCGTCGGTATGGTCGATCCCAACGGAACATGGTGGCCGGATGTTTCCAGCAATCTGTGGCATTTCGAGGCGGCCCTTTCCACGGCTGCCGTGACCAACGGCGTAGGGTCGTTTCCAATCGGGGTTGACAATTTCGCGGCGCAGCTTACGGCCATGGGAATCGATCCGGCAAACGTGGCAATGAAGGAAGTCCGTTACCATTCCGACTTCGTATCAAGCCAGCTTACAGGCATCGATTTCCCCGTCCCGAATGCGCTGGATAACGATCTGATCGTTCGGAATGAATCTGGAAACAGCTATATAGCCCCCAGGGGCAATACGGGATACGGCCCCGCCGATACGGGCAATCTGGGAACGCCCGATCCCCTGAGCGCGCAAGCACCCGCCTACACGCTGGTCAGTCACGGCGCAAACGGCGCGGGATCCTTCGTCGTCGGCACGGCAACGCAAACGCCCCTGGGCGGCGCCGGCACGGACGAGCAGGAAAACGCGGATAACAACGATCGCATCTTCGTGCAGCGCAGGCGCGTATCGGCCCCCGGAACAGCGGCGAATTTCGATGACATTGTGATGTGGGATACGCAGATGTCGCTTTACAACGTCTTGCCCAACGGTACGTGCGAACGAGCGCAGGCGGAAGTGAATTAGTCCGCCGATTCTTTTTTATTTTTTTCGGCCGCCCTCTTCTTTTCCGGCTTTTCCTTTGCCGGAGGAGCAGCGGATTTCCCGCCGCGCTTGGCTTCGCGCTTCGCGCGTCTTTCAGCGGCCTCGGCAATGACCACGACGGCGCGATTAATTCCAATCGTCATCAGATCGTCATCCTTCGGTATGGATGAATAGACCCCGTCATGAAACAGGAACGGCCCGAAACGCCCGATGCCTGCCTTTATCATCTTGCCCGTCTGGGGATGAAGACCGACTTCGCGCGGCAGGGCCAGAAGCTCCAGCGCCTTTTCCAGCGTTACGTCGGCTGCGCTCATGCCCTTGGGCAATCCCTGCCGTTTCGGCTTCGGCGCGGAGGGTTTCTTCTTTTTCCCTTTTTTCTTTTTCTTACCGTCTTCGGCGGGCGCTTTCTCTTCCTCCGGATCCGGCGGCGCTTCGGATGCCGGCGGCGCGTCTATCTGCACATAAGGCCCGTACGGCCCCTTGCGCAGGCTGACCTCGCGACCCGTCACGGGGTCGTTGCCGAGAATCTTCGGTTCGTTGGCAAGTTTCGCGGTTTCCTCGTCCTCGCCCTCCTCCACGATAAGAGGCCGCGTAAAGCGGCAGTCGGGATAGCGGGAGCAGCCGACGAACGCACCAAACTTGCCAAGCTTCAATGAAAGATCGCCTTCGTTGCAGGCCGGGCATTTGCGCGGTTCGCCGCCATCGGCGCGAGGCGGAAAGAAATGGACGCCCAATTCCTCGTTCAGGTGGTCGATAACTTCGGTCAGGCGCAACTCTTTCGTGCCCGCAACCGCCCTGGAAAAATCGGTCCAGAAAAGACGCAGAGCCTCCTTCCACGCCACATGCCCTTCGGCTATGGCGTCCAGTTCCTCTTCCAGATTGGCCGTGAAATCGTAATCAACGTACTTGGTAAAGAATTTCATCAGGAAACTGGTCACGAGGCGGCCCCGGTCTTCGGGAATGAAACGCTTCTTGTCCAACTTCACGTATTTGCGATCCTGCAGCACCTGGATGATGGAGGCATAGGTAGATGGGCGGCCAATGCCAAGGTCTTCCATCTTCTTCACCAGCGACGCTTCCGAATAGCGCGGCGGCGGCTGGGTGAAATGCTGGTTCTGGTCAATATCGATCAGCTTTGTCCTGTCGCCCTGCGCAAGCGGCGGCAGACGGCGGTCTTTATCTCCTTCGTCGCTGTCTTCGGCCTTATCCTCCTCGAATTCCTGATAAAGGGTCAGGAAACCGTCAAACGCGACGACGGAGCCGGTGGCGCGGAGAACGATATCGTCCGTGCCATCCGATATATCCGCGCTGACCTGATCAAGAACAGCGCTTTCCATCTGGCAGGCCATCGTGCGCTTCCAGATCAGCTCATACAGCGCGGCTTGCTGCTCATCCAGATAACGCTTCACGTCATCGGGGTGGCGCGATAAATCCGTGGGGCGGATCGCTTCGTGCGCTTCCTGCGCGTTCTTCGCTTTCGATTTATAAACCCGAGGCGAATCGGGCAGGTATTTGTCGCCGAACTTGCGCTTGATCTCGCTGCGCGTCTGAGAAACAGCATCATCGGACAACGTGACGCCGTCCGTCCTCATATAAGTGATCAAGCCGACCGTTTCCCCGCCGATGTCGATCCCTTCGTAGAGCCGCTGCGCGGTGCGCATCGTCTGCGCCGCGCCCATGCCCAGCTTGCGCGAAGATTCGATCTGCAACGACGATGTGATGAACGGCGGGTACGGGTTGCGCCGCACCTGTTTCTTTTCGATTTTCTGGACGGACAGCGCCTTGTTGCGGATACGGTCGGCTGCATGTTTAGCTTCCGACGCGCTCTTGATATCCATTTTATCGAGCTTGTTGCCGGAAAGAGTCATCAGCCGGGCGATAAACGGCGCGCCGTCCGGCGTGTGCAGCTTCGCAAAGATGCTCCAGTATTCCTGCGGATTGAATTTCTCGATTTCCGCCTCACGCTCGCAGATCAGCCGCAGCGCGACGCTTTGCACGCGGCCCGCGCTGCGCGAACCGGGAAGCTTGCGCCACAGAACGGGCGAGATATTAAAGCCAACGAGGTAATCCAGCGCCCGCCGCGCCATATAGGATTCGATCAGCCGCGTATCCAGATCGCGCGCGTTCTCAAAGGCTTCCTTGACGGCCTTCTTCGTGATCTCGTTGAACGTCACGCGCTTGACATTGCGCCCCTCGGTCAGATGCGCATCTTTCAGCAATTCCTTCACATGCCACGAAATCGCTTCCCCTTCGCGGTCAGGGTCGGT
>JACQIJ010000222.1 GCA_016198545.1 Pseudomonadota bacterium | reverse complement strand
ATTTTACGTAAAAATTAATATTTATGGCTCACACTGGTGACAGTAATTTGTACACCGGGAACAAATAAACATGGGCCTGACCGGAGCTTTTTCGCTGCAAAACCTGAAAGAAGTCATCTATACCCGGCAGAACATCTGGCTATACAGGCAGGCCGATTCCCTGAGCGCAACCTTCAACGGTCTGTCCGTCAGCAGCAAAACATCGCCGGAGAACGCCGGCATCGTTCTGCCAGCCATATCAGAAATCCTGTCAGACATAGCAAACGGAAAAATCAGCGGCGACGTATTTAAAGCGGCGGTGGAGCGGGGAAAAAAATTTCAGGCAGACGCCGATCTGAGCAAAAAATATAATCCTGATAAAAAGACCAGCGCATTCGACGATTTCAAGGCCATGCTGCCGCAGCAACCGACGCAGACAAGAACAATTCGAACGATGGCGCACGCGAATCCCGCAGTCTCCTGAGGCACTTTCCCATTGTAGGCAAAGGAAATCTGCGCTATCTAGGTCTCCATGACCATCGAACTGACCAAACTCCCCAGCGGCCTGCGCATCATAACAGACCACGTACCCACCGTGGACAGCGTTGCGCTGGGCGTATGGGCCGATGTCGGTACGCGGGACGAAGACATGGCGCATAACGGCGTCGCGCACATGGTGGAGCATATGATGTTCAAGGGTACGATCCGCCGCACGGCAGCACGGATCGCCGAAGAAGTGGAGGATGTCGGCGGCAACATCAACGCATGGACCAGCCGGGAGATGACGTCGTACCATATCCATCTTCTGAAGGAAGACATGCCGCTGGCCGTCGATATACTGGCCGACGTTTTGCAGCATTCCACCATGCCGGAAGACGAAATCGAGCGTGAGCGCCACGTCATCCTCCAGGAAATAGGCATGACGCTGGATACGCCGGATGAGCTTGTCTTCGACCATTATCAGGAAACCGCCTATCCGGGACAGACGCTGGGCGCGCCCATTCTGGGAACGTCCGATATCATCAAGAAAATGAAAAAAGATACGCTGCACCATTACGTGCGCGAATTTTATACGCCGGCGCGCCTTGTTCTGGCCGCCGCCGGCAACATAAAGCACGGCGAATTTACGGCCCTTGCGGAAAAAATGTTTTCCTCCTTGCCCGCCGACCGCGGCAATAAGCAAAAACCGGCGCAATACAGGGGCGGCGAGAACCGCATGGAAAAGGATCTTGAGCAAAGCCACGTCGTTCTGGGCTTCCAGGGCGTGAAACGGGGGGACGATGCCTATTTTGCCGTCATTCTGTTTTCAGTCCTGTTCGGCGGCGGCATGTCGTCGCGCCTGTTTCAGGAAATCCGCGAAAAGCGTGGCCTCGTTTATTCCATCTTCAGCCATCATGCCGCCTTTGCCGACGACGGGCAGTTCATGATTTACGCCGGAACCGGCCCGGACGACATTCCGAAGATGATGCCCGTGCTGTGCGATGAAATAAAGAAGGTCATGGACGGCGTGACGGAAGACGAATTGAAGCGCGCCAAGGCGCAGATGCGCGCGGGCCTTCTGATGGCGCAGGAATCGATGATGAGCCGCGCCAACCAGATCGCCAAGAATCTGATTTATTTCAATAAAACTCTGGATCTGCGGGAAAAGCTGCGCAAGATAGAAGCCGTAACCGTTTCCGATATCCGCGCGCTTACGGACCGCATTTTCTCCGGCGCGCCGACGCTGGCCGCGCTGGGCCCGCTTGAAAAGCTGGAATCCTTCGACGCGCTTAAAAAGCGGCTGGCGGCATAGCTACCGCGCCAATATCACGATCCATGTAAATATGCATATGAGAATGCTGAGAAATACGGCGGCGCTGCCCATATCCTTGGCATCGCGGGACAATTCGTGGCGTTCGAAAGATATGCGGTCGATGGCGCGCTCAATGCCCGTATTCAGCAACTCTACGACCAGAACGAACATCACGCTGCCGCACAGAAAAAGCCGTTCATCCGCGTTGCCGCCAAGCCAGAGGCCGAGAGGAATAAGGGCGGCGGCAGCAAAAATTTCCTGCCGGAACGCTTCTTCTGTCCTGAAACAGACCGTCATGCCGCGCAGGGAGCAGAAAAACGCGTTTACAACGCGTTTCAGTCCTCTGTTGCCCCGTTCCGTCATTAATTTCAAGCCCTTCCCGATTCGCCCGACAGCATGGCCGGATCGACGCCCAGACGCCGTACTGCGCGATCCCATTTTTCATCCGTTCCTGAGCCGAAAATAAGGTTGGGATCGGCATCGGCCACCAGCCATGAATTCCGTATTATTTCCTGATCCAGCTGTCCCGCGCCCCAACCGGCATAGCCAAGAATGAACAGCATATTCTGCGGCCTTTGACCGGCGGCTATGGTTTTAAGCGCATCGACCGTGCCGCTGACGCTGAAATGATTGCTGACCTTGACCGTATCGGGCTGGATGAAGTCCGCCGAGTGAAGAATGAAACCGCGCGCTCTCTCCACGGGACCGCCACACATGACTGGCGCGGATGGAACGGGGATGGTCGTTTTTTCAGCGGGCGGCGCAATTTTCATCTGCTGCAAAAGCTGGTTCATACCGATGCCCGGCAGAACATGATTGACCACAAGCCCCATTGCGCCGCCTGCATCATGCGCGCACAAAAAAATTACAGCCTTGTAAAACCGCGGGTCGCCCATCCCCGGCATGGCCAGCAAAATCTTGCCGGACAGGTATTTTTCCTTTTCCTCGCTATCTTCGCCCTTGCCCTTTTCCGTCATCGGTCTATCCTTGTTTTAACAGTTAACAGAGTATTGCTTATGAATCTTTTTGCAAGGTTTTTACTTTTTTCCTTCCTCATCGCCGCGCCGCAGAACTCTTTTGCGCTGGAAACGCCGTGGAAATCGGCTGATTATGTTCAGGCGCGCCTTATCTCTGCAACAGACGCGACGGGCGACGGAGATACGGTTCAGGCTGCCCTTGAACTGCGTCTGGCCAACGGCTGGCACGCTTACTGGCGTATGCCGGGCGACAGCGGCCTGCCGCCTGCGCTCGACTGGGCAGCTTCCGCGAATCTCGAAAGCGTTGAAATGTCATGGCCGCCGCCGCGCCGGATTGAAATCATGGGCCTGTACAGTTTCGGCTACACCGACAGCGTCACGTTTCCCCTTTCCATCCGGCTGAAAGAGCCGGGAAAGCCTGTCGCGCTCGCGCTCAAAGCATCCATCATGGTGTGCGAAACCATATGCGTGCCGCAGGATCTGGCGCTGTCTCTCGACATTCCCGCCGGAGAACCGGCGTCCGGGCGGTATGAACGGGTGATCGCCGCCGCGCGGGATAGCGTCCCGCACAAGGGAGATCTGCCCGCGCTCGACATAAAGGGCGTCGTGATAGGGCCTGATGCGCTGGTCGTTCGTTCCTGGTCGGCGGCAGGCTTTGACGGCGCGGATTTGTTCGTTGAGTCGGGCGATGTTCTTATGACCGCGCCGCCGCAAATAGAGACGGACAAGAATGATGCGCGACTGGCGCAGTTTCGCATCGCAAAGCCGGAAGGCATCGATAATCTCGCAAATGCGCTCGAAGGACGGAAAATCACCTTGACGCTGATCGGCGGGCGGAAATCCATAGAAAAGGAATTTAATTTTTAGCTGGCGGCCGGGACCGTGGAATCGCCCTGACCGTCTCCGTCCCCTTCGCGGGTTTCAACGACAAGCCAACGTGGATCGCGCGATCTCACATCGCGCTGGAACGTCCAGATATCTATGGTCTCCGTGACGCGGTCGGGATGACCGACCAGAAGCTTATCTCCGCGATCCCGAAGAATACTCGTCTCATCCGCTACAAAACGAACCGTTATGACGGCCATGCGGCGCTCCATCCGCGCGGCTACGACTTCGCATTTGCGGATGGCATGAATTTCAACGCTGGCTTTCTCCCCTTTTTGCGCACGCTCATCAAGAGCGCGCGCAAAGGAAGCGTACACTTGTTCACCCAGAAGACCGCGCAATGTTTCCCGGTCGCCTTCCGCAAAAGATTCCACGATCAGCGCAAAAGCATCCTGCGCGCCGCGCAAAAACTTCAGCGGAGAAAACTCAGGGTCCGCATGCGCAATATCCGCCAGGCCGCTGTATGTATTTTCATCCGCAATGCTCATATTGCGTTCAAAGCCGGTACGCAAATCCGCCGCCTCCAGTTCCGGATTCAGAACCGGCGACGCATGCAAAGGCGTGTTCTCTCGTGCGGATTTTTTTCCTGTTTCCGCGGGCTGGACGAACGGATTGGCCTTCGGCGGTAGAT
>JACQIJ010000218.1 GCA_016198545.1 Pseudomonadota bacterium | reverse complement strand
ATCTCGCGCAAGAAATTAAAAATAAGTATCAAGATATTGAAATCATTTTAAATGGCGGCATTAAAACAATTGAAGACATCAAAAGCGGACTGAAGACCTTTCCCGGCGTGATGATAGGCCGGGAGGCCTATCAAAACCCGTGGCTCCTTACCGAAATCGAACGGGAAATTTTCGGCAGCACCACAATCATTCCCCGCGAAGCCGTCGCGCAGACCATGATCCCCTATATCGAACAACAGGCGCGCCTTCACGGCACGCCCGCGAAATCCATCGCCCGCCATATGCTGGGGCTGTACAACGGCCTGCCCGGCGCGCGCGCATGGCGGCGCGTTTTGAGCAAAACAGGAGATGTTCGGGAAGCCCTTGAATCAATGTCTCTGCAAAAAGCCGCATAATTAAAGTGCGGTTTCTGAAAGAACAGGCCCCATACGAACGGGTTTTATAACGGTGGCGAGTCCTGTCCGGTCGTCTGTCTCCACGAATGCTCCGCACATCGTCCCCTCCCCTTCGGCAGGGGTCATTTTCTCCGTTGGCATTTTGCGCGTGAAACGCAGAACGGGAATATCCTTGCGTACGCCGATGACACTGTCGTAATCGCCGCACATGCCCGCATCCGTCATGTAAGCCGTCCCGTTTGTCATGATATGAGCATCCGCCGTCGGTACGTGCGTATGCGATCCGACAACCGCCGATACGCGGCCATCGAAATAGTGCCCGAAAGACATTTTCTCGCTCGTCGTCTCTCCGTGAAAATCGACAAAGACGGCATTCACATTAAGGCGCAGCGCGTTTTTCTTCAGAAGATCGTCGACGGCCGCAAACGGATCATCAAGCGGATCCATAAAAAGACGCGCCATTGCGTTAACGACAAGAATTTTCCGCCCGTCATCCATCTGGTGGATATAATAACCCTTTCCCGGCGTGCCGCCCGGGTAGTTCAGGGGGCGCAGAAGCCGGGGATCCTTGTCGATATAGGGAATGATTTCGCGCTTGTCCCACACATGATTTCCGGTCGTGATGCAATCCACGCCGTAGCCATACAGCTCTGCGCAACAATCGGGGTTGATGCCCGTTCCGTGCGTGGCATTTTCGCCATTGGCGATGACAATATCCGCCTTCAGGCGTCCGCGCAGGGAAGGCAAATGCTTGCCTACGGCCTCCCGCCCCGACCGGCCCACGATATCACCAAGAAAAATTATCTTCATTTTTCTATCCTAACTAAAACTCTGCGCTTTCTGCGTTGTGATAATCCAGTCCATTTTCTGGTCATGCTCCTCACGCGGCAGGTTGAATAGCACCGCCTGCTGCGCATACCCCATGCCGACGGCAACAATATCTTTCTTCTTCCGCAACGCCTCCAGCGTCGCGTCGTAATACCCGCCGCCGTAACCCAGCCTGTGCCCATGCCTGTCAAAAGCCAGCAGCGGAACAATGACAATATCCGGTTCGAGCCATTCATCGCTGCCGGGTTGCATGATCCCGAACGGCCCCTCGGACAGCGTTGCGATTCCATCCCAACGCGCGAACTTCAGAACCTTGCCGTCTTTCCGAACGACCGGAAGACAGCATGCAAACCCCTCCCTCAGCAGCCGTTCCGTGAGCGCGCCGCAATCGAACTCCCGCCCCTTTGGCCAGTAAAGCGCAATAACCTGCCCCTTGCGCGGCTTTACGCTTTCAAAAAATAACGCAGCGGCATTGTCGGCATCTTCGCTGCCCGGATCAATCCGGTCGCGATGACGGATGGCTTCAAGCCGCAATGTTTCCTTGGATGGATCCATAATAAACAAAAAAAGCCGCGCGAGCCGTGTACGCTCTCATATCCGCTACTGGCCCGAAAGACCAGGTGGGTGCCATATGCAAGTCTCAAGCGGCAAAACACTCAAGCGCTTACAGGGACAGCTCCCTTAGCAAACAAGTATCGGCCCGAGGGATTATGGCGTATCACGCGCTCCGCAGCCGCCCGTTATATAGCAGCCTTTGCAAAAAAAATCCAGAATTTCGAGGGGGTTGGCAGACAGGCTAAAGAGGGCTATCATCGGTTCCCGCTGCGTAACTCATTGATAAAACGGTGAATATAATGGATACCAAAGACTACGTCGCGCGCGACGACAAATACGTGACCCCCATTTACGCTTCTCTTCCCATCGTATTCGAAAAGAGCGAAGGCGTATGGATGTGGGATATAGAGGGCAAGAAATACCTTGATTTCGTCAGCGCCTACAGCGCGGTTTCTTTTGGTCACCTGAACCCCCGCATCAAAAAAGCATTACTGAACCAACTGGAGCGCACCGATATTCAGGCCCGCGCATTCCGACACGACAAGCTGGGCGAGTATGCGGAAATGCTTTGCAAGATTACGGGCATGGACCAGATGATCCCGATGAACACCGGCGCCGAAGCAGTGGAGACCGGCCTGAAGGCCGCGCGCCGCTGGGGCAACATGGTCAAGAAAATTCCCGACGGAAAGCAACACATAATCGTCTGCAAGGGTAATTTCCACGGTCGGACGACGACCATCGTCGGATTTTCCTCGGATGCGGAATACCGCCGCGGCTTCGGCCCGTTCGACGGCGGATTTTCGCATATCCCGTTCGGCGACATCGCTGCGCTGGAGAAAGCCATCACGCCAAATACCTGCGCCTTCCTCGTGGAGCCTCTGCAGGGCGAAGGCGGCATTCACGTCGCACCCAAAGGCTACCTCAAACAGGCGCAGGATCTTTGCAAAAAGAATAATATCCTGCTACTGCTCGACGAAGTGCAGACCGGCATGGGCCGTACGGGCAAAAATTTCTGCTACCAGCACGAAATCGATAAGCCGGATGGCCTGATGCTCGGAAAGGCGCTGGGCGGCGGCATTTATCCCGTATCAGCCTTTGTCGCCCGCAAGGACGTCATGGACGTCATGGATCCGGGAAGCCACGGATCCACCTTCGGCGGTAACGCCATTGCCTCGGCGATCGCGATAGAAACCATAAAAATACTGCAGGAAGAAAAGCTGACTGAACGCAGCGCGGAGATGGGCGATTACCTGATGAAAAAACTGCGCGCCCTCAACTCTCCCCTTATAAAGGACATACGCGGGCTTGGTCTTCTGATTGGCATGGAAATCAACACGAAGATCGTTTCGACGGACGACATCTGCAAACGGCTTCTGAAGAAGGGCATAATTTCGAAAGATACGCACGGAACCGTCGTGCGCTTTTCGCCGCCGCTGACCATTACAAAGGAAGAAGTCAATTTTGCCGTTCAGTGCGTCACGGAAACGCTACGCGAACTGGAAGCGGAAAAGGTTTCGGCAACCTAGGCGATGAGCGCGCCCGCAAGCCGCTCCCCTTCAACGCCCGTCACCATGATATCGGCAAGGGAGCCCGCAAGCAAATCACAATCCAGCTTTACAGCCACGAAGTGTTCCGTACGGCCAACCCCTTTCTGCTCTACGACAACCTGACGCTTTTTACCAAGATTGGATTCCAGGAATTTTCGCAGCTGCTGCGCGCCCGCTT
>JACQIJ010000226.1 GCA_016198545.1 Pseudomonadota bacterium | reverse complement strand
GCCCGCTTACAGGGCAGCCGCTTGTCTCAGGCGAAAGAAGTTCGCCATTTCAAGGGGATGGTTCGTTATAACGGCGGAAATGAGCGGGCCGGCAACGGGATCTCCAAGCTTCTTGAACAATACATCGTTATTCTCCGGCAGCCTCTCATAGCCCGCCGTCCAGACTATGAACGACGCCTGCGGATACAGCGCGACGACGGCGGCGGCATATTTGCGCTTCAGGCCGCCCACCGGCAGGACGAAATAATCGGCGGCGGCATCGCGCGCCGCCTGCGATTTCAGATATTCAATATTGATGGGTTCATTGCGTCCGGCGCAGTTCTTGTCCCACGGGTAACAGGCGCAGGGGCGCACGCTATCCTGCCAGAAAATCAGCGCGCGCTTTACGGCCGGATCAATTTCCCGCGCCTTCACGATTTCGGGATGGTTGAACGATGAAAGGATAATCCGCTCTTTCTTCAGGCCGTGCGGTTCAAGATCGTGGATTGCGCGGATTACGCTTTGCGCCGTGCCGGGGCTTTTCAGTTCTATATTCAGGACTTTGGCGGTCTGGAACCCCGCGGCCATTAAAAAAAGTTGCCGCAGGGACGGAATCTCCATGCCACGCGCAGCGGCGGCGGCGGCGACCTCATCCGCCTTCATTTCGTCAGGATGCGGCAGGTTCAGTTTTTTCATCCATGTGCGGACATAGGGCACGAACATGGTTTTCGCATCGTGAACCAGAAACGGCACGCCGTCCTTTGAGTTGACGGCATCCGTTTCCAGCCCGTCCGCGCACATCAGAGCGTATCGTAACGCGGCCATGGAATTTTCAGACAGATCTTCGTCGCCGCGCGTTCCGCGATGACCGAGAATTTTAGGAGTATGCCTCATCATTTCTCCGCCTGAAAATTAATATATTAAGGAAAACTACGCGCCGCGGCGCGGACCGTCAAGGGAAATATGATTTATGCCGCTTTTCTGGCGGCGGCGGCTTTCGTTTCCGCATAAGCCCAGTCCAGCCACGGCAGCAAAGCTTCGATATCGAATCTTTCCACCGTCGCACCGCCCCAGATGCGCAGGCCTGCGGGCGCATCGCGGTATCCGGCAATATCATATGCCGCGCCCTCCCTGTCGAGCGTCTTTGTCATCGCCTTGATGACATCCTGCTGCGCGGTTTCGGGCTGTGCGGCAAACCAGGGATCGGCGATTTTCAGACAGATTGAAGTGACCGAACGCGCCGCCACATCAATGGCCAGAAAATCGATCCAGTCGGTTTTCGCAACCCACATCTCGACAGCCGCAAAGTTTTCCCGCGAGCGCCTGATCGTTTCCATCAGGCCGCCGATGGATTCCACCCAGAGCAGCGCATCGAGGCAATCCTCGACGGCAATCATCGATGGCGTATTGATGGTCGCACCTTCGAAAATCTCCGCGTTCAGCTTTCCGCCCTTGGTCATGCGGAAGATTTTCGGCAGCGGCCATGCGGGCACATATGTTTCAAGCCTCTCCACGGCGCGGGGTGACAGGACGATCATGCCGTGCGCGGCCTCGCCGCCCAGCACTTTCTGCCAACTCCACGTTGTTACATCCAGTTTTTCCCACGGCAGGTCATAAGCGAAGACCGCCGATGTCGCATCGCATATGGTCAGGCCTTCGCGGTTATCCGCAATCCATTTACCGTCCGGAACGCATACGCCCGATGTCGTGCCGTTCCATGCGAACACGACATCGTTTTTGAAATTCACTTTCGACAGATCGGGCAGGCTTCCGTAACCGACCTTTAACGTACGCGCATCGGGTATTTTCAGTTGTTTCGTAATATCGGTCAGCCAGTCGTTTGAAAACGCTTCCCATGCCAGAGCATCAACGCCGCGCGCGCCCAGCAGGGACCATAGCGCCATCTCCACCGCGCCGGTATCGGACGCGGGAACGATGCCGATTTTATAATCCGCGGGGATACCCAGAAGCGCGCGGTGCTTTTCAATGACCTTCTTTAACTTTTCCTTGCCGCCCGCCGCCCGGTGCGATCGCCCGGTAAACGCGGTTTTTAGAGCCTCAAGGCTCCATCCCGGCCTTTTCGCGCAGGGGCCGGAGGAAAAACAGGGGTTTTTCGGTTTTACGGATGGCTTGGCTGTCATGCGGATATTCCTTTCGGAGAATTTGTATCACCGGCGCGTTCTGACGCCAATGCCTTTGCGCATAATTTTCTTTATATCTTCTTTTCATGATGCTTAAATTCATCATGTCCTTCGTCCTGACTCTCGCCGCATCGGAAAAACCGCTGACGCCCGCGCATCTTTCGGTATTGCAGCGTTATGCCGAATTGCAGGGATTGGGCCCGGACGCGTGGGAATGGCTTGCTCCGCACCGGGCCGCGCAAATGAAGACGGCCGGGCGCGCTAACCGCGCGCAGATGGAAGCAATCCGGGATTCGCTGCGCGCCGACCGGATTGACGTTTTTATCGCGCCTGCCGAGAACCGGCGCAAAAAACTGCTTCTGTCCGACATGGACGCAACCATCGTGATCGGGGAAACGCTTGATGAGCTGGCGGCGGAGGCCGGGATCGGGGAAAAAATATCCGCGATTACCGCCCGCGCGATGCGCGGGGAAATCGAATTCAGGGATGCATTGCGCGAACGCGTGGCAGCGTTGAAGGGTCTTCCTGCCGGCATGATGAAAACGGTACTTGATAAAACAGAATTGTCGCCCGGTGCAAAAATCCTCATCCGCACAATGGCCCATCACGGCGCGCTGTGCGTTCTCGTATCCGGCGGATTCACTTTTTTTACCGGAGAAGTAGCCAAACAATGCGGTTTTCACCATTACCACGGTAATGTGCTGGAGATTGAGGACGGAAGATTGACCGGAACGGTGGCGGAACCCATTCTGGATAAAGACGCCAAGCGCGGATTTCTGGTCGATTATGCGGCGAAAGCCGGCCTTTCCCTTGCACAGACGATGGCCGTCGGCGACGGGGCCAATGACCTGCCGATGCTGGCGGCGGCAGGGCTGGGCTTCGGCTGGCGCCCGAAGCCCTTGTTGCGGGAATCGCTTGATAATTGTATCCTGTACGGGGATCTGACGGCCGCCCTGTACGCGCAGGGTTACCATGCCGGGGAATTCAAGCACGGGGACTGAAACATGCTGCCGAAGACGAAAAAGAAATTCCGCGTTTCCGATGAAGAGCTGGAAGATTTCATTTTCAAATATTGCCGCGACCTGACCGCGCTGGCGCGGGAGGACCGCTTCGACCCCATCACCGGGCGCGACGAGGAAATCCGCAACGTCATCCTGATTCTGCTGCAAAAAAACAGGAAAAACGCCGTTTTGCTGGCCCCGGCAGGTGTCGGGAAATCGGCCCTCGTGGTCGGGCTTGCGCAGCAGGTGGTAAAAGGCAATGTGCCGGTGTATCTGAAGGATGCGCGCGTTCTGGAAGTGGACCTTGCCAGCATGGCATCGGGAACGAGCGGCCCCGCCGAGTTCCAGGCGCGCTTCATCCCCATGTGCAAGGCGCTGGCCGAACGGTACAACGATCCCGATTATCCAAAATTCGTGATGTTCATAGACGAGGTTCACACCATCATGCCGATGATCGAGGGCAGCGCCTACCGCGGCCTGTCGGAAGTCATGAAGCCCTATCTGACCGTCGGCGACCTTCTTGTCATAGGCGCGACGACGGTTGATGAATACCGCATGTTCGTCAAGCAGGATCCCGCGCTCGATCGCCGTTTTCAGCAGGTTCCATTGAAAGTTCCCACTGTTGAAGAAACGATAAAAATCCTTGAATCCTTGCGCCCGGGATACGCCAAGCACCACAATATCGAGATACCGGATGAATGCATCCGGAAAATCCCGAAATATACGGCCGAGCACATGCCGCGAAGGAACCAGCCCGACAAATCCATCATCGTGATGGACCAGTCCTGTGCCCTTTATGTAATGGAAAACGGCCCGAAAGGAAAACTGACGCTCGACTACGTCAAGCGCACCGTCGCCGTCGAGTGCAAACTTCACCCCGATGCAATCGACGCCTGAAGCTTTTCCAGCAGAAAAACGCTGTTCTCGCAATGCAGATGCACATAGGGCGGAATTTCCGCCGGAGCTTGCCCGTGATGAATCAACGCCGTCGTCATGCCCAGTTCATACGGTATCCGCAAATTGGCATGAACGTCTTCTACCATCATGATTCTGTCCGCATCCAGATTCATGGCCTGTGACGCCGCATCGAATGCAACGGTGCTTTCGTATTTGTGCGCAAAGTCGAATGTTTCAAGCGCGAACAGACGGTCATCCGGAAACCATTGTGTCAGGCCGATCTGCTTCAGAACGCGCTGCGCCCATTCTTTCGATGCGTGGGTCACCAGAGCATGCGAAACATGGATCTCCGCGAACAAGTCTTGCGTTCTGCGGCAAGCCTCTATGATTTTTTCGTCGATATAATGATGAAACGTGTAATGCAGATCCTGCAGCTTCACGCCGTATTCCTCTATGAAGATGCGCCCGCTCTGGCCGCGCTCTATATATGACCGCGCCGCAAGTTCCACGGCGCGGGAAAAATCCATGTCAACGCCTGACGCAAGGGCGGCGCGGGCGATCGCAATATTGAACGCCTTGATATGCGCCTGTTCCAGCCGGTACAGCGTATTGTCCAGATCCCAGATAATGCCTTTTATGTGAGACAGACCAATCAAGGCGCAGCACCCTTCGTCGCGCAAAAAACCTTGTATCCATTTTCTTCTTTTATCTTTCTGCAGTCAGCGAATAGGCGGGAAAGCGTTTTTTCATACGGCAGATGCGCATTCGCAACCATCCACAATTTTCCGCCGGGCAGAAGACCGCGCGCGGCCGCCTCTATGAAAGACAGGCCGGCCTCGGGAAGCGTTTCCTTGTTTTCATGAAAGGGCGGATTCATGACTACGGCATCGAACCCCTCGGGCATAGCGTCGTCAGACGCAATATCGGCCCACCTGTAGTGTATTTTCGTCTTAAAGGCGCGGCCCGCTATGTTGCGCCGGCACGCCTCTACGGCGCGCGCATCCGCATCGATGCAGTAAAGATCGGATATTTCCCTGTTATGCGTCAGAAGATGCAGGGCAAGATAGCCGTACCCGCACCCGAAATCAGCGACTTTCCCGGTAAACCCGCCGCCGGGCAATGATGCCGCAAGCAAAGCGGATCCGGCATCGATTCTGTCCCAGCAAAATATCCCGGGCCGTGAAATATATTGCCCGCCGCATACCGGCTGGTAGTCCCCGGCGGCAAATTCTTCACCGTAATCGCCGGAAGCGCGCTTGACGCCCCATATGACGCGCGCGCGATGCTTTGACTCCTCGCCGACATCCAGCCCCAGCCTGCGCGCATCCCCGCCAAGCCGTTTTCCCCCCGCATCGTTCGCGCCCGCCGCCAGGAAAACTCCACCCGGCTTCAGAACGCGCAGACCCGCCGCCATAACATGCAGACACTCCGCATGCTGCCGCGGCGCGGATAGTAAAACCGCATCAAAAGCCCCCCCGTCGGGAACATCGGCGACGGTATCGTATCCAGCCTGCTGCAATTCGTTTACATACGGCCTGAAATATTGCTGCACTGTCAGACGGGAATTTCGCATGGCCTCAATGCCTGCGCAAACCTCGCCGTTCATGAACAGGATGCGCGCGCCGGCGTCCGGCAGGGACAAGACCCCGGACTCAAAAGGAAGAAACAAAGCATGTAAGAAATCGCCCTTCATGAGTCGCGCGCCATTATAGTCATTACCAACAAGAATCCGACGCCACCCGCCCGTCATGCCCGCTACAGGCAGGCATCCGGCCTGCGATTGAAAACACTGAACTCCTGGCTTGCCGGACCCCGCCCGAGGCGGGGGCGACGATGCCCGAATGTGTCCGATCCCTAATCTAAAAGACTATAATTCAATGCGCCAAAACGCGGATTAGTTAATATTTTCGCTGCTCTGAATGACCAGAACCGGCTTGCCGCCGTCATCCTGACGGGGGTAGAGACGGCCCAACGGCCTGTCTTCGTCCGCCTCGTAAGCCGCAAGAACCATGCCTACGGCGTCCGCATAACTGCCGCTTGCCCGGATGGCTTCAGGCATATTGTAATCCTGCTCCGGCTCCCAGTACATATCGACCCCTTCAAGCGCCGACCAGTTCATGAGAAGATAGCGAAGGCTTTCCCCCTTTTCCGCCGTCCATGTCCGCGGCAGGGAAGCGGCCGGCGGCGACGCCCTCGATGCCTCGGGAAAAACCGGAGCGATGTCGGATGGCGGCGAATAAACATAGGCGGGACGGGCAATTTTCACGCCGCCATCATTCATCGGCCGCAACGCAGCGGAAACCGTATCGCCGCTTACCGGTTTTGACACGGAAGAATTTCCGGCAGACGTCAGCGGCAACGGCGGACGGGCGCGGCGCGGGTAGGACGGCTCATATCCACCCTCATCCGCGCCGATAGCGGCGTAATCCGGATTCTGCGCGGCAACCGCCGGAGCCGGCGGCGCAGCAACATCGAACTCCGGCATCATGGAATCGGATGGCGGCACGACCATTGCAGGCGGAGACGAAGCCGCCGCCGCGGCAACGGGAGAGATTCGCACCATGTTGTTTTTTATTGTCATCGTCATGCCTTTTGCGGCCAGAGCATCGCCTAAAACAGCATTCCACGGCCTTTCGCCGCGCCATGAAACCTTCACGCCCGGATTGACGGAAGGATCGAACGAATAAGCGTACGAAGCCGGAATAACCTGCCGCATGGCCATCGCCAGCGGGATATCGTCGCCAAAGCCGGACACCGTTTCATAATGCGCATCATCCATCGCGGGCATCGATGCCTTCGGCGTTGAAGAAGGGTAGGCGGCAAAAGGCGATGAAGGCGCCTCGGGGGAAGAAACAACCATCCCCGGCGCAGGCAGAACCGGCGCGCGCAACGCCTCCGGCGTGCCTCCGGCTGGATACGGATCTATGCTCACAGGATCCGGCATTCCGGGCGGCGGCATCATGGCGGAATCAACGGACGGCACAGGCGCGGCAACGGCATCCGGCCCTTCGGGAAACGGAACCATCGAACCCGCATCGGGCGTTGCCGGGACGGCGGCGGCGGGCGGCGGGGGCGGCGCCCATTCAAACCCGGCATGCGCAGCGGCAGGCATAAAACAAAACAGCGCAGCCGCAAGAGACATTGAAGCCCGGATTCCGTTACCTTTTTTCATATTAAAATTCCCTTGATATACCGCTTGAACCTTTTGAAAAATAGAACGGGCGCGTATAAATGACAAGCGGCATCAATGCGCTTTTCACAGCCTGTTACGGCGCGCTAGCCAAAATCAATCATACGCCTGTGCCGCATCGTAACCCAGGCCGGCCGGTTTATACCGATCATGAAAACGCGCAAGGCGCGCATGGCGGAGGGAAAAGTCAAACCCTTGCGCTCAAGGATATAGAATATCGTTGTGATGATAATCGTCAGAACCAGCGTGTGAGGGCGCGCGTAAACGAGCAGCAGGCAAAACGGCAGCGCGGCGCGGGCGTCAAGATTGAAAAAGCGCACAGGCCTCATTGTGTTGCGCCAGTGCCAGTGGGCTTTCTCTTCCCGGGTATCGTCAGCCTGCGACATAACAAAATCCTTCCCGCTCCGGGAATTATAACAGGGACATGGTTAAAAGAACATTTACTCGCCGCCGCCTGTGCTGGCCGCCAGCAACAAATACCAGCGACGGTCTATAAAGCCTTTCTCAAAAGCTATTTTCGCCGATGCGGCCATGGTCTGTCCATAATTCGGCAGCATGCGGTGGAGCGTTCCCACCCATTCCGAATAACTCATATCCAGGAGCTTTTCCCGCACCTCGTCCGGAAACTTCATCCACTCCCGGATGCCCATGCGGCCGCCGCCAATCTTGGGCACGAGCGCCTGCGTGCAAATCATGCGGATCGTCTCCATAAGCGCATAAGCCCTTTCCGACCGTTCCTCGGGGCCGAAAGTCGAAACCATCCTCTGGATCGTCGAGGCAACGCCGATCGTGTGCGTTGTCGTATAGACCGCGTGGCCGGTCTGCGCCGCCTCGATGGCGGCGGATATCGTTTCGCGGTCGCGCGCCTCGCCGACCAGAATGATTTCCGGCTTGCGCCGCAGGGAATTCCGCACGCCGCGCGCGAAATCGGGAAGATGCCTTGGAATTTCCGTCTGCGCAACAAGTGACCGCGGGCTTTTGATCACGTCATACACGTATTCGATCGGCGATTCATAAGTCAGCATCTTGCCGCACCCGTGCGGGCGTTCCAGCAGCATCCGGCATCCCGCCGCCAGCAACGTGGTCTTGCCCGATCCCGTCGGACCGGCGATGATGACGATGCCCTGCCGCGGCGCCCAGTGATTGACAATGTCCGCTTCGATATTCAGATCCTTCATCGTCGGCGGCTCGTTCGGCAAAACCCGCATCGTCACCTGCGAGGCATCGCGCCCCTTGGAGAGAATGGCCGTGATGTTGACCCGGAAGCGGATGCGCGTATAGCGGTCGGGCCGCACCTCGTAAGACAGATCCAGATCCGTTCCCGAGGCAAGGCGCGCCTGCGCCTCCGGTCCGTATATCCTGTGCAGGATGACCTGCATGTCGGCCGCGTCCAGCGCGCGGAACGTCGCCGGATAAAGAACGCCGTCGATTTCGTGATAAACGGGACGATCGGATTGAAATGTTATATCGGAAGCGTTTTTCTTCACCGACCACAGCAAAAACGGGTCTACATGCTCCTGCGTGAACCGCCCCGGCTCCTCCGGCCAGGTCTGGGCCTTGTTGTCCTTGCCTTTAAGAAGGCTTATCGGTTTGCGGGCTGCCATGTCTCTGATCCCGGAACCAGCGCAGGCATGCCGGTGATCTGCACCGCCCGGTCCCCCACGCGCATTTCCTTGCCGCCGCCCGTCACGCCGCGATCAACCTGCAGCGCATAGGGCGGCGTTACCATGCCTTGCGTCAACAGCATGCGGTAACGCACCATGCCTTGATAATCGGCGATCAGTTCATTCAGGTCGTCCTGAAATATAGCATCCGCCTGCTCGATGCCCATGTCCCATCCTGCACGCACCCATTCGATCCACTTCGCGCGCTCTTTTTCATCGTTCGGGCGCAGAATATCCGGCGGCGGCGTCACTTCGCCCCAATCGCGCTCCAGATAATTGCGCCATGAGCGCGCCGCGCTGATGATGCGGGCATCCACGCTGATGCCGTATACGCGATCCGCAACGGCGGCTTCCGCGCCGCCGTTGCTGATGATCATCGCGTTGACGGATTCGGATATGACCGGCGGCTCGATCAGAAGCCCGGACGGCGCTGCGATCAGAAGCTGGCGGAAATCGAACACCTTGTCCATATAGGTCGAGCGATCTTCCATTTCCTGACGGATGGCATATGTCCGCCAGGCCAGGCCGCCGCGTGCGCCGAACGAAAGCGCCGCCTCGCGCATCGCATCGCCGCGGATATCAAAGGGCAGCGCCGCTTCCTCGCCCTTGATGATTTCCTCTTTGGGCAGCATCTCCAGATATTCCCGGCCGGGCGGCGGAACCGGATCGGCTTCCGTCGACGCAACGGAAGCCGCGCATGCAGGGCGCATGCCCGATAATGCGCTAAAAAAAACAGCTGAAAAAATCAGGATAAAGGCGGATATGGCCCGCATGCTATACGTCACAGCCGCTATCCCCCCACTCCCGTATTGGGAACATAATGGATTTCAACAATCCGGCGCAAACCGTCAACGCGCACATTCGCGCGCGACCCGAGCTGCAGCCCGACGCTACGCAGAACGTCTATAACGGGCTTGTTTTCAACATCCACAGAAACGACGACCGGAACGGGCGGCGCATTGCCCACCGTCTGGAACATGTAGCCGGCGCGATCGGCCAGCTTGCGCGTAATCGGCTCCACGGGGCCGATCCAGTTCACCGTAATAGCGCGCTGCAATTCGGGCGGCGCGTTATCGACGGGCTCGACAGTCGCATCGGGCGTGCGCGCCTGCTCGACGGCGGCCAGCGTTTCCAGCGCGACGGATGCGCGATCGGCAGCCTCAGCCAGCATCGCCGACACCTTGTCGGGCTGGGCGGCAATTTGCGGATCGCCCTTGACCGGCTTGCCCGAAGTGCAGGCCGAAAGAGCAAAAACAATCACCGCAAACCCTGCCAAAACCGCACAACGGATCATTCGGAAAAAAACCCCGTACCTGATACTCAAACCCGTAAAACCGGAAAAATCCCGGTAGCCCCCAAGGCTAGCCTGTCCCGCCACCAATAACAAGCAGCCTTCTTCGCCATAATGAAGATATCACCAGCCGGATTACCGGCCGTCGGCCATGCGGACCAGGCCGTGCCTGTTCATGGAGGCAACGACTTTCTTTTTATAGCTGGATCCATAATACGGGGTTTTTGAATGATAGTGCGCAATGGCCTGGGACAGGTTGTTGGTCTCATCCATATGGGTTTTCAGTATCCATGCCGCCACGCCGACATTGGTGCAGGGATCATCGCGCACCCATTTGCGGGCCGTTGTTTCGGACACACCCCAGTGCCCGGCCAGTTCGGGCAGCCATATCGTGTTTATCTGCATCGGGCCGAGGTCATAGGAGCCGTTGTCGTTTGGCCCCACCTCCTGCCCGACCTGCCCGCCCTCAACCTGATAGATGCCCGCAAGCACGGCCGGCGGAACCGAATAGGTTTGCGCCGCGAGAAGAAGGCATGCCGCAATAATTTTTCCCATATTAACTCCTCTTATCAGCCCCTATTTGCCATCGCCGTCTTCTTTTTTCTTGAAGAACGACATGGGGTTGTAGTTGCCGCCACCCTCGGCGGACCCCTCTGCGCCTCCCGAAACCGGAGGCGGAGACGGGGGCGCGGCCGCTTCTTTTTTATCGGGCGCGGGCGGCAGGGGCGATTTTAGCACGCCCCCTCCATTTCCGGAAGAAAAACCGCCAGATGGAACCATGCTGCCTGCAAGGCTTTCCAGCATGCCTGCTTCCTTGTCAAAGGCTTTCCAGACCGGGTCCATCGACAGGGACGCCGTGCGCTTGTCCTCATCCAGCCCGGCCAGACGCCTCATTTCAGCTTCATGACAGCGGACATAGAGCCTGACAAGACCGTCCAGAATGATCAGATCGGCGCGCTTTTCCCGTCCCCCGTCCAGATCCGGCAGCATGTTCTTGCGCATGGCTTCCGCCTGCGCCGCCAGGCGGGATGCTATGTCCTGCGCCAGCTTCTTTTCCGGTTGGCCGAACGAAAAGCGCGAAACGGCGTCCACCAGCGGTATGAACACGGATATGTACTGCAATCCGATCTGCCCCTCGTCCGCAACCGCCATATCGGGCGAAAGTCTTTCAAGGCGCGCCGTTTCATCCGCGGCGGCGGTGAAATTGTCGGCAAAAATAAGCACGGCTTCCAGCGCGGCCGTCAAGCGCTTCATATCGGCGTCGCCGGGAACCTTGCCCGTCTGGCTGTAGTAACCGGCGATGATGGACGATGAAAGCGATGCCAGCGCCACCCGAACGGCATCCGAATTGCCGCTTTTGTCACGCGATTCGACCGCGCCCGACAATGCGACGCTCATCTGCACGGCTTTGCCCAGAAGCTCGGCCACGCGCTCGGCCTCCTTGACGCCGCCGCCATCATTGCGCGCAGCGGCGGCGTCCAGCAACGGCACGCCGATTTTTTCAAGAACCTGCAATAAAAAATACGCGCGCTGATTCATCGGGGCGGCGCTCCCGCGGGCGGAAGATCCGCCAACAGAGCGGGAATGTTCTGAGGGCGGCCCTGCACGATTTTGACGCCGCCGTCCCTGGACCGGTATACGGTCAGGGGAGTCACATCCAGCTTCCACGACTGCATGACGGCCATATTGCGTTCCACGCCCTGTTGATTGATCTGCGGTGAAGCCGGCAATGCGGTTTCATCGCCTTCCAGATGCTTGTACCAACGATCCTGCGGGACGGGCGCGGCCAGAAGGAATGCGGCCTGCGCCTTCGATTGTTCCTTGAAACCAACCGGTATCATGCGCACCTGTATCAGACCGTTATCGATGTAATTCGCCTTGATGTCTTTCATGAAAGCGTGGCAATGGGGGCATTGCGGATCCATGAAACTGTATATGACGGGCGCGCCTTCCTTGCCCAGAGGGATCCAATTCGAGGCGGCCACATCGTCAAACATCTGTTCGGACGGCGTTTTGAATTCGGTCGACGGCAGCTTGGAAAAACGGTCGGCGGCATCGGCCCTTTCCGGCAGATCCTCGGCAAGAAACCCGAGCACCTCCCCGCCTTTATCCTGCAGTTCCTTGACCTGCTGCATCGTGATGATCTTGCCGTCCGCATCGAAAAGCAACCCCAGCACTATGGCCTTGCCGTCGGGCGTGGCGTAAAAATACTGCTCTTTTCCTCCTTTTATGGCAATCCACCCGTCCATGCCCAGATCCCGGCCCAGATAGCGGATCTGGGCCCCTTCGTCCTGCAATGTCTGAATCGGCGGGGGCAGCTTTGGCTCTCTTTGCTGCTGTGCCGCCGCATCGCCCGCAAAAAAGAAGACAAACGCCGAAATCAACAGGATATATCTGACCGTCATCATGAAAACCTCCCTATCGCAGCCTGTATACTAGGATAGCGCGGTTCGCTTTTCAAAGGAACTGTTGCCGTATAGTGTCATAAACCTATCTTGTCTGGTATAATGGCCCGGCCTTGGCTGCCGGAAAGGATTTATTATGAACGCATCCACAATCATTATTCTGATCATCGTTGCTGCTCTTGGTTATGCGATTATCGCCTACAACCGCCTTGTCGCGCTGCGCCAGACGCGCCTGAACGCGTTTTCCGATATCGACGTCCAGCTTAAGCAGCGCCTTGACCTCGTTCCCAACCTTGTCGAGACAGTCAAGGGATACGCGGGCCACGAAAAAGAGATTCTGACGAAAGTCACGGAAGCGCGCGCGCAAGTCGGCAAAACCGAAGGCGCCGGAACCGAACGCATGGCGGCCGAGACCATGCTGGGCGGCGCGCTGGGGCGGCTTCTGGCGGTTGCCGAAAACTATCCGCAGCTGAAAGCCGACGCGAATTTCCGGCAGCTGATGGCCGAATTGTCCGACATAGAAAACAAGATTGCCGCCGCGCGCCGGTTCTTCAACGGCGCGACGAACGAATTCAATACTTCCGTGCAGCAATTCCCGGCCAATTTCATCGCGGGACTGTTCGGCTTCAAAACGGAGCCGTTTTTCGAAGTCGACGACGCCGAAAAGGCCGCGCTGCATAAAACGCCGGACGTGAAATTCGGATAAGGGCAGGTCATGGCACTTGCCGCCGTCGGCCTCAAGACTGCGATCTGGAACAACAATATCCGTTCCATCCTGCTGCTTGCCCTTTATCCCGCCCTTATCTCGGGACTGGTGTGGGCCGTGGCCGCGCTCGCAACCGTCATGACAGGCGCGGATGGGCGCATGCCGCCGGCGGCAGCCGTCACGGCTTCCGCAAACGCCGTCGTCATCGCCTACTGGCCGCTGATTTTATCCGTCGTCGGCATATGGTTCGTCATCGCGTTCTTTTTTCATACAAAAATGGTCCGCAACCTTTCGCACTCGCGCCCCGTGACGCGGCTGGAAGAGCCGGAATTGTACAACCTGCTCGAAAATCTCTGCATCTCCCGCGGCCTGCCGATGCCGCGGCTGGAAATCATGGAAACGGACGCGCTCAATGCCTTCGCCAGCGGCATAGGCAGAGAAAGCTATGCGATCACCGTAACGCGCGGCCTGATGAAAGTATTGCGAAAGGACGAGCTTGAAGCCGTGCTGGGACATGAACTGACCCACATCATGAACAATGATGTGCGGCTTCTGATCATATCGGTTATCTTCACGGGCATGATCGGATTTGCCATGCAGATGGTCTGGAGCGGTTTTCGTCACAGTCTGTTTTACGGACGGCATAGAAGCGGCGGCGGCAACAGGCGCGGATCGGGACAGCTTATGATTTTTATCGTCGCCGTCGGCATTCTTTTGTGGATCGGATACACGGCGACGCTGCTGACGCGCTTCGCGCTCTCGCGCCGCCGGGAATTCATGGCCGATGCAGGTTCCGTAGAGCTGACGACGAATCCGGAGGCAATGATGCGCGCGCTGCTGCGCATTTCGGGGCGCGACCGCCTGAAGGACGCGCCGGACGACATCGCCCTTATGTGCATTGAAAACACGCACCGTTTTCTGGGCGTATTCGCCACGCATCCGCCGATTGAGCGGCGCATTGCGGAAATATCCCGCCTGTCAGGCGTTCCCGCCCCTGATTTCCCGACGGAAAGCCGGAAAAATCCGTGGCATTGACCGTTTCCGAAAAGCTTTGCCAGCGCCTTTGATTCCATTGTAAAATGAACTATATATAGTTTCAATTATGGACTTACGGTTTTCAAAGGAGGAAAACGATGCAACCTGAGCGCAATCTTCACTCACAGACTGCCGCACGCGAAACGACACATGACGCGGGCCTGCGGGCGTTCTTTCAAAAAGTTTACAACACGATGGCGACGGGCCTGGTATTCACCGGTCTGGTCGCATGGCTGGTCGCCAATACGCCTGCCCTGCAGCAGGTGTTTTTCGGCAATCCCGTTATGGCGATGGTTGTCATGCTATCCCCGCTGGCCTTCGTATTTTTCGGCTTCACGCCAGGCCGCGTGCAAAGAATGAGCGCCTCGGCTCTGGCCATGACGTTCTACGCCTTTTCCGGCATATTCGGCATTTCGCTGGCAACCGTTTTCATGATCTATAGCGGGGAGAGCGTCGCGCGCGTGTTCTTCATAACGGCGGCGATGTTCGCCGGTATCTCCATTTTCGGCTATACGACGCGCCGGGACATGTCGTCCATGGGATCGCTTTTGATCATGGGCGTATGGGGACTGCTGCTGGCGATGATTGTCAATATGTTCCTGCAATCGGCGATGATGCATTTCGTCATTTCCGGCATAGGCGTTCTCGTCTATACCGGCCTCGTCGCGTGGGATACGCAAAACCTGAAACGCATGTACAGCGCATCGTACGGCGCAGACGGCGTCGGCAAAATGGCCGTCATGGGCGCGCTCAGCCTGTACATCAATTTCATCATGTTGTTCCAGTTTCTGCTGAACTTCATGGGCAACCGGAATTGATGAAATAAAAATAATCGATGAAACGGCCCCCCTGGCGGGGCCGTTTTCATTTGGTCATACGCATGCGTTCATCCTGACGGCATCCCTGTTTCGGGTTAGGATAGGCGCATGGACAGCCACAGCAATTCACCGGTTCTTCTGCGCAATATTGCCGGAGCGGATGCGCCCGCCAGGCAGGAAAAACGCGTGGACGGCTTTATAGGAACATCCGGCGTTATGCAGGACTTGTACGAAAAAATTGAAAATGCGGCGCACAGCGACGCAACTGTCTTCATTACGGGTGAAACGGGAACGGGAAAGGAAGTATGCGCGGAAACCGTTCACCGCATAAGCGCGCGGAAAGACAAGCCCTTCATCCCGATAAACTGCGCCGCCATTCCGCGCGACCTGATGGAATCCGAGCTGTTCGGACATGTGAAAGGCGCTTTCACCGGCGCCATAGCGGACCGGGACGGCGCGGCGCGGCTTGCGGACGGCGGCACGCTGTTCCTTGACGAAATCGCGGAAATGAGCTTCGACATGCAAAGCAAGCTTTTGCGCTTCCTGCAAAACCTCTCTTTCATCAAGGTTGGCGGAGGCCGCATCGAAAAAACGGATGCGCGCATCATCTGCGCGACGAACCGCAATCCCGCAGAGGAAATCCGTGCCGTACGTTTCCGCGAAGACTTATATTACCGCCTGCATGTTCTGCCGCTGCATATGCCGCCGCTGCGCGAACGGGGTTGCGATGTCATTGACATCGCGCAGACATTGCTGCGCGATTACGCCCATGTGGAAAAAAGGGACTTTCACGGCTTTACCGCCGACGCAGAAAATATCCTGCGCGCGCATAAATGGCCGGGCAATATCCGCGAGCTTCAGAATATCGTGCGGCAGGCCGTCGTGATGAACGGCGGCGGCATGATCACCGGACGCATGCTGGAAACTCTCCTGCCGCCGCAAAGACAGCCTCTGCGCCATATAAGCCCCGTGGAAACGACCGATCATATTCCCACGCTTGCAGAGACGGAAAGAACGGCCGTTGAGCGCGCCATCGAACTGTGCGGCGGCAATATCGGGCGGGCGGCAATAGCGCTGGACGTATCCCCTTCCACCATCTACCGCAAAAAAATGGAATGGGAAAAGACGGCGCCTGCCGCGCCCGGTCACGGCGGCGGCAGGTCATAAGCCGCGCCGCTCTGTTGCGGCGCCGCGGGCGGCGCCCGTTCCGGCATTTTTATATCGTTGCGCACAACCGGACGGCCCGCAAGAACATCCTCTATATCAACGGAATCAAGGGTTTCATGCTCTATCAAAGCCTGCGCAACAGCCTCGACTTCCCGGTTCTTTTCCCGCAAAAGAGTCCTGACGTTTTTTATTTCCTCTACGGCTATGCGCCGCATTTCCAGGTCTATTTCCCGGGCCGTTTCGGAAGAGACGTTTTGCTGCTGCCCCATCGATCCGCCCAAAAAGACATTCTGCTGCTTGTCGATATAACGCAGCGGGCCAAGTTCTTCCGAAAAGCCCCATTCCGTTACCATGGCGCGGATGATGTCCGTCGATCTCTCAATATCGTTGCCGGCGCCTATGGATGTGTTTCCCGGGCCGTATTTCATTTCCTCGGCGACGCGGCCGGCATACAGAACCTTTATATCGTCCCTGAGCTGCTGTTCCGTCAGATTGCGCTTTTCTCCCTTGGGAAGCGTGATCGTGACGCCAAGGGAACGGTTGCGCGGAATGATTGAAACCTTGTGAACGTCATCGGCGTGGCGCGCATGACGGGCCATGACGGCGTGCCCGGATTCATGGTACGCAATGCGCTCCTTCTCGTCCTTGCCAAGGATCATCGATTTTCGTTCCGCCCCCATCAGAACCTTATCCTTCGCAAATTCAAGATCTTTGCGCCCGACGGCATCCGCGTTATTGCGGGCGGCGCACAGCGCGGCTTCGTTCGCAAGGTTTTCAAGATCGGCGCCTGAAAAGCCGGGCGTTCCGCGGGCAAGTTCCCGCAAGTCGACATCCGGCTTCAAAGGAATATTGCGCGTATGGACCTTCAGGATCGCTTCTCTTCCCTGCAAATCCGGCTTGTCAACGAAAACCTGCCTGTCGAAGCGTCCCGGGCGCAGCAGGGCCGGATCCAGAACGTCCGGCCTGTTCGTGGCCGCCATAAGAATGATGCCGCTGTCGCCGTCAAAGCCATCCATTTCGACCAGAAGCTGGTTGAGGGTCTGCTCGCGTTCGTCGTGGCCGCCGCCAAGGCCTGAGCCGCGCAAACGGCCGACCGCGTCAATTTCATCTATGAATATGATGCAGGGCGCGCGTTTCTTGCCCTGCTCGAACAGATCGCGTACGCGGGATGCGCCGACGCCGACGAACATTTCGACGAAATCGGATCCCGATATGCGGAAAAAGGGAACGCCCGCCTCGCCGGCGACGGCCCTGGCCAGCAATGTCTTCCCCGTTCCCGGCGGCCCCACGACCAGAATG
>JACQIJ010000234.1 GCA_016198545.1 Pseudomonadota bacterium | reverse complement strand
CCTGGCGCGCGCCCGCACCCAGATCCGCAGAAAAAGGTTTCAGGAGCGGCTAAAAGCGAACTACGAAGTCAGTCTATCGATGGCTCTGACGGACTCCCTGACGGGGCTTTACAATCGCCGTTACATGGAGGTTCACCTGCAGAAGCTCCTGGAGAAAAGCCGCGATCAAAAAAAGAACGTATGCATGCTGATACTTGACATCGATCACTTCAAGAAGGTCAACGACACGTACGGGCACGGCATCGGGGACGAGGTTTTAAAGACATTCGCTTTCCGCCTGCACGACAACCTGCGCAGTTTCGATCTCGTGGCGCGCCTCGGCGGGGAGGAATTCGTGGCTATTCTGCCCGATACGCTGGATGAAGTATCGATGCTGATCGCCGACCGTCTGCGCCGCTCGATCGCGGAAAAGCCATTCCGCTGCAAGGTTCCGGAGGGACACCTGACGATTACGACATCCATAGGCGGCGCCATTATCGAACCCGGCGATCACATGCTTGGCGATGTTTTGAAAAGAGCCGACAAAATGCTGTATAAAGCCAAAAGCGAAGGCCGAAATTGCGCTTACTTCGAAAAATTTGCTAAACTGAATCCTGAAGACTTCGTACATGACACCCGCAACCTCATAGAGTGATATGCTTACAGGAAAAAACCGCAAAGCTTTAGAAAACGGATGCAGGAAACGCAGGGGCCTGCTGATAATCCCGTTGCTTGTGACGATTTTCATGTTTCCGATATCTTTACTGTCCGCCCAGACAATGGAATCGGTTGCGCCGGCCGCCAGCAGCAGCGTCAAGGCGATCAGCGATCTCCAATATTGCGCAACGCTTCCGGAACGTGGCGAAAGGCTCATTTGTTATGACCGCATTGCCGTCGAGCTGGGCGTCATAAATGAAAAAAAGCAGCAGGCGCAGGCAGCGGAGATGGCGCAGTTCGGCTTTTGGACCGTTTCCACGCGCATTAACGACATGCAGGAAAAAATTACAGCCCTTAAAGTCGATTCGGCGCAAGAATCGACCACAAGAATGGGGTACAAGCGTACGCCCACCTTCGCCGTTGAGTGTAAAAACAGAAATACCGAAGTCTTTATGGACTGGAAGTCGCCGCTCGTAAAGACGCCCTCTCAGACGAAAAAAATTATCATTACATACAAAATGGACAACCTTACGAAGGTAACGGAAGAATGGGATCTTTCCCTCGATTTCGCCAGCGCCTTTGCCCCCAACCCGGTGGAATTCGTACGCAATATCAAGGGGCGCGAAAGGCTTGTCATTGAACTGACGCCCTACAGCGAAGCGACGCAGGCAATGTCATTCGATATAAAAAATTTCGAACCTGCCCTCGATGTTCTTATTAAGGAATGCTATCACTGAAAAAATCCGTCGGCGCGGCGATGAATTCCGGGTTCAGGAATTTGCGCCCCGCATGGCCGTAGGTGAAGGGCCGCCCGCCGGTTGTTGCCAGAACCCCCCCCGCCGCGCGCAGTATCGCATCGCCCGCCGCCGTATCCCATTCGCAGGTCGGGCCGAAGCGCGGATATAAATCCGCCTTTCCCGCCGCCACCGCACAGATTTTCAGGGAGCTGCCACGTTTTATAAGTTTTTCGACCTTGTGGCCGTCCAGAAACGCGTTCAGCCTGCCGCCGTCGCCATGATTGCGGCTGGCAACGACCGTCAGGCCTTCCTTCGGAGGCCTGCGCACATGAATGACTTTCTCCACATTCGTATCCTCCAGCCAGCGGATGGCCGTTCCTTCGCCGCAGCCCGCATATAACTCGCCTTTGACGGGGGCATAGACGACGCCCAGAATTGGCGCGCCGTTATGAACCAGCGCGATATTCACGGTGTAATCGCCGCTGCCGGATATGAATTCCTTGGTCCCGTCGAGCGAATCGACCAGCCAGAAATAATCCGCGCCCGAAAGATCCGGCAGGTTCCCCGCCTCCGCCGCCTCCTCGCCGATAATGGGAATATCGGGCAATATATCTTTCAGCTTTTTTCCGATGATTTCTTCCGCTTCGCGGTCGGCAACGGTGACGGGCGAACCATCTCCCTTTGTCTCCGCGCCCGCATAGCCGGATTCATCGAAATGCGCGAGGGTCGCGTGCCCCGCCTCGATGGCGATGCGCCGCGCCATATTGCACAGAGCGGCAGGATGCAAAAGAAGCTTATCGGGTTGCAAGAACCTTTTCCTTCTTCCTGTCTTTTTGCGCAGCGGCAGGCAGAATTATAACCTGCTCTATATAACGCAGTATCTGCGTAACGCAGGTGTCGATATCGTTGTTCTCCGTATCGACGACTATCTCCGGATTATCCGGCGGCTCGTAAGGCGAATCGATGCCGGTGAAATCACTGATCTCGCCTTTTCGCGCCTTTTTATAAAGCCCTTTAGGATCGCGCCTTTCGCAAGTGGCAAGATCCGCTTTCACATGGATTTCATGGAAATGCGCCGGCGCGGCCTTGCGCGCGCGATCGCGGTCGGAACGGTACGGCGATATGAACGCCGTAATGACGATCTGCCCGGCATCGGACATCAGACCCGCGACTTCGCCCACGCGGCGGATATTCTCCGCGCGGTCTTCGGGCGAGAACCCAAGGTCTGCACAAAGGCCGTGACGCACGTTGTCGCCGTCGAGCACATAGGTGTGGTAGCCCTTTTCGAACAGCGCTTTTTCGGTCGCCATCGCCAGCGTCGATTTACCCGCGCCGGACAGGCCGGTGAACCAGAACACGCCGCCGTAATGCCCTTTCAGGTGCGCGCGGTTTTCACGGTCGAGCAGATGCTCGACTGTATAAATATTCTGCGACTTGGCGGCCGTGTTACGGCGCTGGTCGGCATAGCCTTCCATGCTGACCGTGCCGCCGCCCGCGACGTCGTGACCATCGTAAATCACCATCCGCCCGGTGCGGAAATTGTCCGTGTACGGGTCGACAGGCAGCAGGTCGCGTGCGCGCAGCGTTACTTCCGCAACCATGTTGCGCGCCACTTCACGGCCCCTGTCGTCCTGCGCCAGGTCCTGCGTGTCGATAACTTTGTCGATGGATTGTACGGTGACCATCGACTCCGCCGTGCCGTAGCGTACTTTATAGCTGTTGCCGACTTTCAGCGGATCGTCCGACAGCCAGAAAATGCTGGATCTGAAAACATTCGAGAGCATCGGCGGGTTTTTCTCGTGGCTTGCCGTATGGCCGCGCTCGACAAAGATTTTCTGGTCGAGCGTAAAACCGATGGATTCCCCCGCATGCGCCTCGACCTTGTCCTTGTTCGGCGGCCAGATTTCCAGCGATGTGACTTTTGCCTTTTCGCCGGTGGGGGAGAACAGCAACATATCGCCCTTGCGCAGGATACCGGTTTCGACGCGGCCCGCGATGATGCGCTTGCCGCCATCCTGAAAATAGACATCCTGAACGGGAAGGCGCAGCGCCCTTGCGGTCGGCGGCGCGGCAACCTCGAAACTGTCAAACACCTCAAGCAGCGTCTTGCCCTGATGCCATGAGAGCCTGCCGCCGTTGCTTGCGATCATGTCGCCGTGGCGCGCGGAAATGGGCAGGATGTGCGTCGGGCTCAGGCCGATGGATTTCAGATACAACGTGATTTCCTTTGCCACCTCCTGAAACCGCTCCACGTCGTGATTGACGAGATCCATCTTGTTGATGACCACTGCCACCTGCCGCATGCCGATGAGGTTCAGAAGGTAGGCATGCCGCCGCGTCTGCTCCCGTACGCCTTCGGCTGCGTCAACCACCAGAATGGCCGCGTCTGCCGCGGCCGCGCCGGAAATCATGTTTTTCAAAAACTCACGGTGGCCCGGCGCGTCGATGATCACGTAATCGCGCAGCTTCGTTTTAAACCATATCTGCGTGGTATCGATGGTGATGGCCTGGTCGCGCTCGGCCTGGAAGGCGTCGAGGGCGAACGACCATTCGATGACGTCCGCGCCGCGCTTTTTGCTGATGCGCTCCAGTTCTTCCTTCTTGCCCTCGGGCAGGCTGTTCGTGTCGTAGAGCAGGCGGCCGATCAGCGTCGATTTCCCATGATCGACATGGCCGACGATAACGACGCGCAGATGCTGGTGTTCAAGGTGGGTCATTGTTTCTCTCCTGTCATTTCGAGCGTAGCGAGAAATCTTACCATCGAAGATCCCTCACATTCGTTCGGGATGACGGTTGTTACATGTAACCGGACGCTCTCAATCGTTCAAAACTGTCCTCACTCTCATGATCCATCGAACGCCCTGCGCGTTCGGAGGTGTTCGTCGTTTCCAGTTCGTGAATGATATCATCAATCGTCGCGGCGTTGCTGTCGATCGGGAAGGTGATATTTTTCTCCCCCAGACTCCGATAACGCTTGCCGTTCCGTGAAAAATACAGCGGTACGATGGGGATATTTTCGCGCTTCGTATAACGCCAGATGTCGATTTCCGTCCAGTGCAGCAGCGGGTGGATGCGCACATGGCAGCCGTCGGGGAAGTCGGTTTTATATTGATCCCAAAACTCGGCGGGCTGATCCTTGAAATCCCACGCCCCATCCAAAGTGCGCGGGGAGAACACGCGCTCCTTCGCCCGCATCGATTGCTCGTCGCGCCGGATGCCCGCGATGATGCCGCGGTATTTCTCGCGCTCCAGCAGGTTGCGTAATCCCACCGTCTTGCGCGTCGCGGCGCGGGTGGCGGGCGGCAGGGTCTGGTCCATGTCCTTTTCCGGCGGGCACAGTTCCACCTTCAATGGCAAACCCCACTCCTTGACCAAAAAATCGCGGAATTCATAGACTTCGGGCAGTTCCATTTCCGTGTCGAGCTGCACCAGCGGGAACGGCACGCGGCCGTAAAACGCCTTGCGGATCATCCACAACAAAGCGTTGGAATCCTTGCCGATGGACCACAGCATCGCCAGCGGCTCGACCCGGTTATAGGCTTCGCGGAGAATATAAATCGTGCGGTTTTCAAGATCGTCGAGGTAATGGTACATGGCGTCGATACTATCAGTTCCCGGAAACCCTTCGCAAGGCGCGTTCCGCCTTCGGCAGCACTTCCTGCCGGCCGATGGAAACATAGCGGAACCCCGCCTGCTCCATCTCCTGCGGCTTGTAGATATTGCGCAGGTCGATTATGAGGCGTTCGCTCATCGTGCCGCCGACGCGCTCAAGGTCAAGCGCGCGGAACTCGTTCCATTCGGTGATAATGACAAGGGCATCGGCTCCTTCGGCGACGGCGTAGGGGTCTTTTTTCCATTCGACCTGTTCAAGGTGCTTTTGCGCCTGTTCCGCGGCTTCCGGATCGTAAGCCGCGATGTCTGCTCCCTCCTCCTGCAATGCCGGGATGATGATCAGACTCGGCGCGTCGCGTACGTCATCCGTGTTGGGCTTGAAAGCAACGCCCAGAACGCCGATTTTCCTTCCCTTCACCGATCCGCCGCAGGCGGCGATGATGCGGTCAGCCATGTCTTTCTGCCGCTGCGCGTTGACCTGCACGACCGTTTCGACGATGCGCTGCGGCGCGCCCAGCTTCCGGCCCGTCTGCGTCAGGGCCAGCGTATCCTTGGGGAAGCACGATCCGCCGTAGCCCGGACCGGCATGCAGGAATTTCCCGCCGATGCGCCCGTCGAGGCCGATGGCTTTCGCCACTTCCTGCACGTTCGCGCCCGCCTTTTCGCACAGATCGGCGATCTCGTTGATGAATGTAATCTTCGTGGCCAGGAAAGCGTTCGCCGCGTATTTGGTGATCTCCGCCGTCTCCCGCGCCATGAAGACGACAGGCGTTTCGTTCAGGTACAGCGACCGGTACAGTTCACGCATGACTTTCTGCGCGCGTCCGGATGTCGTGCCGATGACGACGCGGTCGGGCCGCATAAAATCCTGCACGGCCGCCCCTTCGCGCAAAAACTCCGGATTTGAAACCACATCGAAATCGGCATCAGGCCGCGCAGCGCGCATGATGCGGTAAATCTCGCTCGCCGTGCCGACGGGGACGGTGGATTTCGTCACGACGACCGTGTAGCCTTTCAGATACCCCGCTATTTCGCGTGCGGCATCGTAAACGTATGTAAGATCGGCATGGCCGTCATCGCTGCGCGGCGGCGTTCCCACGGCGATGAATACGGCATCGCAGTCTTCAACGGCCTCCCGCAGCATCGTTGTAAAATCAATACGGCCGGCCCCTATCTGTCTTGCCAGAAGGCCCTCCAGGCCGGGTTCAAAAATCGGGATTTTGCCTTTCTTGAGGGCTTTGATCTTTTCGGCATCCCTGTCCACGCACATGACTTCATTGCCGAATTCGGCAAAACACGTGCCCGATACAAGCCCGACATAACCCGTTCCGACAACACCGATGCGCATTGAAATATCCTTTCAAACAGTCAGAGAAGTGTGCAAAATAGCGCATTTCGCATGTACATAAAATCATTATATTTGTTTACTTTGGCGCACCAATTGCATATGATATGGAAATTTTTATGGCCATGCAGACCGATGGAAAAACATTGCCCCGCCTCCTGCCGGAAGTCCGGCGGATCGCCCGCGTTGCGGGCGGCATCATTATGCATTTTTACGCGGCGGCGGAAACGCGCCCGGAGATCGTCAATACGCAGATAAAAGACGACGACAGCCCCGTTACGGTCGCCGACCACGCTTCTGGGGCGCTGATAGAAACGCGCCTGGCCGCCCTGACGCCCGGCATCACCGTCGTGACAGAGGAAAACGACACATTGCCTGAAGACGACGCCGGTCTTTACTGGGCCGTTGATCCGCTGGATGGAACGAATGAATTTCTTGACCGGACGGACGGATTTTGCGTCCGGATTGCGCTCATGGATAACTATGCGCCTGTTCTGGCTGTCATATTCAGCCCCGTTCAGGATATGTCCTATTTCGGCATCGCGGGCGGCGCCGCTTTCAGACAGGATGGGACGCTCGCCCCGGTCATCATGCAAACAAGGCAAGCGGGATCCGCCGGCGAAAAGGGATATCTCAGAACCCTCTTCAACGCCAAACATGCGGATATCGGGTTCTACAAGGAAAACAGCGGCAATTTGTCGATATTCCGCGGACTGAACCTGCCGGAAGCCCCGGACGCCGAACCGGGCCTGCCACGCACCATGCAGGTGGCGGACGGACTGGCCGACCTGCATGTAAACACCGGAAAACCGGGCCCGACGCCCGAAACGCGCCTGACCCGTACGAGCGGCTATATCTGGGACAATGCGGCGGATGACCTCATTTTGCGCAATGCCGGGGGCATTACGGTTCAGCTATCCGACGGTATGCCGCTTTCATTCCGTCAGCCCGCGCGGGAGAAAATGCCGGCCCATATTGCTTTTGGAGACATAAAGTTGGGGATAAAAGCTTTTCCAGAACTTAAAAAGTTTGCCAATAATTAAGTAACTCTGCTTGTTTATCGGTGTAAACTCCGGTAAAAGTCATGGTGTTGTAATAACAGACGGGCGAAGGATATTTGTCATGGCGAAAAAACAGGCCGCAACAGAATCGAAAAACGAAGGCAACGGCGCGGGAAGCGCGCTTCCCCTTTTCTATTCCAAACCTCTGCCGCTTGACGCCGCCAGACACGCAAAACTTGGCCTGAAAAAGAATTTCGGCCTGGGCTTTACGGACAAGGTCAACGCCGTCCCGGTCAATATGATCGAGATGCCGCAGATCTGTCATTTCTACCCGATAGCCTTTTCGCCGGACGGCAATGCGACCCCCGTGGCGCTGCTGGGCCTGCGCGACAATGAAAACCTGTTCATCGGCGAAAACGGCGAATGGGAAGACGACTGCTATATCCCCGCCTATATCCGCCGCTATCCGTTTATATTCTCGGAAATGCCCGGCAACGACAGGCTTACACTATGCGTGGACATGAACGACAATTTCGTAGACGAAAAGAGCGATCAGAAATTTTTTGAAAAGGACGGCAAACCGTCGCAGCTGGCGCAAAATGCGCTGGAATTCTGCAAATCATACCACGCCGCCGCGCAGCAGACGCTGGAGTTCAGCAAGGCGCTGGCCAATAGCGGCCTTCTTGTCGACCGTCAGGCGGAAATCAATATCGGCGGCGGGAAAAAAATAAACTTCGCCGGATTCCGCATCGTCGATGAGCAAAAACTGGCCGGACTGGCCGACGAAGATTTCATGGAATGGCGCCGCCGCGGCTGGCTGCCCTTTCTATACGCGCACCTGTTTTCAGGCGCGCAATGGCAGCGCCTGACCCGCATGCTGAGGCAGCGGATCGAGAGCGCGGACGCGGGCAAAAAGAAGAAGTAGACCCGCAACTGAAGAGTTTCTTTTTATTTTTTGCACCGGCCGGGAGGCTTTCCGGCTTTTGCGGCGTTTTAAACTTTGAAAAGGAGAGAAAAGCATGGCAAAGGTAGGGGCGCAACGCGCAGCGGAACTGACGGGCCGCTCGAAATCGACGATACAGCGCGCAATGAAAAGCGGCAAACTGTCCTATGAGGTCGACAATAACGGACGGCGCGTCATCGACGTCGCCGAACTTGACCGCGCTTTCGGCCTGATGCCGCAGGACGCCGAACGCCGCGATCAGGCCGTCGTCGAAGCGGAACTGGAAAAAGCGGCGCAGACGCTGGAAATGGAGCGGCTGAAGATGCGTGTTCGCATGCTGGAGGAACAGCTGGAAACGGCGAAAGACAGCATGGAGGATATTAAGGAACAGCGCGACCAGTGGCAAAAACAGGCACAGCAGGTTCTTCTGACCAGCCAGTACAGCCAGAAACAGGCGGAAGAACTGAAGGAAGAACTGAAAGAGCGCGAACGCCGCGCGAAAATCCGCCGCCAGCAGGAACTGGAACGCCGGATGAAAGGCGGCAGCGCGAAGACGGTCAATGAAAACCGCCAGCCGGGCGCTCTTTCAAAAATCAGGCAGGAAGTATCCCTTGATATACAGGGCCTGTGGCATAAAATCCGCGGCAACGGCGCGCAGGACCAGGCGCCCCCCGCATCCTCCTCCGGGGATGAAAGCCGGGAGCGCGCCAGCGCCTGAAGACGTCGATTTTTATCGACGGAAGACAAAGGCCGGACCAGCCATGTTCCGGTCTTTTTGTTGCCGCATTAGGCCGCCTGGGGACTGTATGTTATCATGGACATAGAATGCGCCTGCTGTCCGGACATGCCGTTTTTTTTGCCGTCCTTGTTTTTTTTGCATGGGCGGGCGGTGGCTATTTTGCGCTGGCGCAGGAAGAAAAAACTCTGGATCTCGTCATCCCCGAAAGCCCGCCACAGAATGACGAGGAATTCATTCTCAATCTTCCTAAACCGGAAGAACCGCCGCTCCCCGGACAGGTCGTTGAAACGGAAAAAAAGCCTGATAAGGAAGAAAAAGGCCGCCTTAAAGACCTTAAAATCGAGGAAACTCCGGGCCCGCCCAGAGCTGAAGATCTGCTGGCTGGGCTGCCTCCCGCAATTCAGATGGAATTGATGAATGAATCCGAGCAGGCCTTTACCCACTGCAACCAGAATTTCATGCTGCCGCGTTTCTATGAATGCTCGTGCTTTGCGCTGAAATTCATGGAGGCGCGCATAAAATCGGGTCCCGATGTAAATTTCTTCAACCTTATAACGGATATGAATTACGGCGAATGCGTCTTTACGCCCGCCATTGCGGGAAACGGGTTTGATCGCTGCTATGAACTGATGTACCTGCAGAATTTTTCAGACGAAATCCTGAACAAAATATGCGAATGCACGGGGCGGGGCATGGCTGAATCCTTCAGCCGGAACCCCGTCGCCGACATGGAATATGCCGATGGTCTGTTCAGGAACCAGCTTAGCGATTGCCGGGCAGCCATAACGCGCTGATTTTACCGGCGGTTCATTCTATTTTTTAACGCGCACCAATGCATGGCTTTTTTTGCCGACGGACAATTTCAGTTCCGTGCCCGGCGGAGCGCTGACGGCGTACTTTATATCGTTTACGGGTGCGTTATCGATTTTTACTCCACCCTGCTCTATCAGTTTGCGCGCCGCGCCCTTCGAGGCCGCCATCTTCAAGCCGACTATAATGTCCAGAAGCTCCGCGCCGCTGCCGGTTTCTATCACGGGCAAATCCCCGCCGATGCCGCCCTGCTCGAACACTTTCTGCGCCGTGGCTTGCGCTTCGTGCGCGGCCGCTGCGCCGTGGCACAGCCTTGTCGCCTCGAAAGCGAGAGCTTTCTTCGCCTCGTTGATCTCCTGCCCCTGCAATTTTTCCAGCCGGCCGATTTCATCGATTTTCAGAACGGTAAAACGCCGCAGCAATGTTCCGACCATCGCATCATCCGCGTTGCGCCAGTACTGGTAATAATCATACGGGGACAGCATCGCCGCGTTCAGCCATACCGCGCCGCTTTCGGTCTTCCCCATCTTTTTCCCGTCCGGCGTTGTCAGCAGGGGCGCGGTCAGGGCGAACAGCTGCGCGCGGTCGCTCTTGTGCGCAAGGTCGACACCGTTGACGATATTGCCCCATTGATCGCTGCCGCCCATTTGCAAAATTGTGCCGTAACGGCGGTGCAGTTCGACGAAATCATATCCCTGCATCACCATGTAGTTGAATTCGAGCAGCGACAGCGGGCTTTCGCGTTCCAGCCGCATTTTTACCGAATCGAACGACAGCATCCGGTTGACGGTGAAATGCCGTCCGTAATCGCGCAAGAAATCAAGATATTTCAGATCCGCCAGCCAATCGTTGTTATTGACCATCAGCGCGTCGGTTTTGCCGTCGCCGTATTTCAAAAACTGCGTGAAACAGGTTTTCTTGATATGCTCGATATTCGTTTCAATCGTCGCATCATCCAGCAATTTTCGCTGCTCGTCCTTGAAGGACGGATCGCCGATTTTCGACGTGCCGCCGCCCATCAGCGTAATCGGCTTATGCCCGCATTGCTGGAACCAGCGCAGCATCATGATGCCGGTCAGATTGCCGACATGAAGGCTTTGCGCCGTCGCATCAAAGCCAATATAGGCGCTTTGCGGCCCTTCGCACAGTTTTGCGTCCAGCCCCTCGAAATCGCTGCACTGGTGTATGAACCCACGCTGGTCTAGGATATTCAGGAATTCGGATTTGTATTTCATGGTATATTTTTACGCATGGAAAGGAATAAAGTCTATACCGTTATCGGCCTTATGTCCGGCACGTCGCTGGACGGGGTAGACGCTGCGCTGATTCGCGCCGACGGCGAAAGCCGCATTGAAAGAATCGATTTCGTCACCATTCCCTATGATGAGGAAACGCAAGGCATGATCCGGGGCTGCCTCGGGCGGCGAACGGATGAAGACGGGTTCGTGGCGCGCGTGGAAATAGAAATAACCCGCGCCCATGCAGCTGCGGTGGACTGGCTTCTTTCAAAGGCGGGGCGTCAGCCGCAGGATATAGACCTGATAGGCTTTCACGGACAGACGATCCTTCACGATCCCGCAAACGGTTTCACCTGGCAGATAGGAAGCGGCGCTATGCTGGCGCGCCTGACCGGCATCGATGTCGTGAACGATTTCCGCGCCGCAGACATCAAGGCGGGCGGACAGGGCGCACCTCTCATCCCGCTTTACCACGCCGCGCTCGCCGCCGGGATGGAAAAGCCCGCCGCCATTCTAAATATAGGCGGCGTCGCCAATGTAACCTATATTGGCGCTGACGAGTCCCTCCTCGCTTTCGACACCGGTCCCGGCAATGCGCTTATCGATGACTGGGTCCGGAAGCATTTAGGGCGCGAATGCGATGAAAACGGCATGCTCGCGCGGCAGGGAAGCGCAAACGGCAACATCATAGGCGAATGGCTTTCACATCCGTTTTTTGCCAGAAAGCCGCCCAAGTCGCTCGACCGGAATGCGTGGGATACCGGCCATATAGCCGGATCGCGCGCGGCCGACGGCGCGGCGACCCTGACGGCTTTTACGGCGGAAGCCGTCCGCAAAGCGCTCGACCATATGCCGGCGGCGCCGAAAGCATGGCATGTTGCGGGCGGCGGGCGGCACAATGCTCTGCTCATGGATAACCTGCGTGCCGCGCTCAAGGTTCCGGTTGCGCCGGTCGAGGATCTGGGCTGGAACGGGGACGCCCTTGAGGCGGAAGGGTTCGGGTGGCTGGCCGTGCGTTCAGCGCGGGGGCTGCCTTTAAGCTTGCCAACGACGACGGGAGTCTCTAAACCCCAGACCGGAGGCGTTTTTCATGCCAGTGAAGGCCGTAACAGACGAGTCCATCCGTGAAGCCGCCGCGCTGCTGCGCGGCGGGCATCTGGTCGCCTTTCCGACGGAAACCGTCTACGGGATCGGCGCGAATGCGTTTGACGAGCGCGCGGTTGCCCGCATTTTTGAAATCAAGGGCCGCCCGTCCTTCAACCCCGTCATCGTTCACGTCGCCGATGCACAGGCAGCGGAAAAACTCGTCGAAATGGACGATCGCGCGCGGGCTGTTGCGGCACGGTTCTGGCCGGGGCCGCTGACCCTGATATTGCCGCGGCGGGATGGCTGCCCCGTATCCGGACTTTGCAGCGCAGGCCTCCCGACGCTGGCCGTGCGCGCACCTGCGCACGCGGTCGCGCAAAAACTTCTGAAGGAATGCGGCTTCCCGCTGGCCGCGCCAAGCGCCAATAAATCCGGGACGGTCAGCGCAACAACGCCCGCCTACGTGGCGCAAAGCTTCGGCGATGAAATCGACATGGTTCTGGCTTCCGGCCCGTGCGCAATCGGCCTTGAATCGACGGTTCTCGATTTAAGCGGCTCGAAACCTGCCATTCTGCGCCCAGGCGCGGTAACGGCAGAAGACCTCGCGCCGGTTCTGGGCGGTATAGACATCGACGCAGGCAACCATGAAAAACCCAAATCTCCGGGACAATTGCTGCGCCACTACGCGCCGTCCATCCCCTTGCGCCTGAGCGCGGTGGACCTGATCCCCGGCGAAGCGCTGCTTGCGTTCGGATCGGAAAAATTCATGGGCATACGCGGCGGCGGGGCGGCGAAGGACCTGCCGGATGAATCGCGCCGCAATCTCAGCGAAACAGGCGACCTGAACGAAGCGGCAGCCAACCTCTTCCGCATGCTTCATGAACTCGACAGGCCGGACCATAAATCCATCGCCGTGATGAATATACCGGAACAAGGACTTGGCATCGCCATCAACGACCGCCTGCGGCGCGCGGCGCGGCGCTCCTGAAAAACATAAAAAGCGCCGCCCGCAACGGCAGCGCTTTTTCAAATACTTCCGGATCCTTCCCTAGCAGTAGCCCGGTTCCAACACCCAGCAGAAAAGGGCAGGCATCCCATCATCGCTGGATTCGGCCTGAACCGCCACAGCTCCAGTTGTCATAAAATTATTTTTCAGCTTCTGAACGTAGGTCCGTCCCTGTTCCCCGGTAGCGGAGCCAAATGATAGCGATGAACGCTGCCGGAAAAGACTGTTCAGAGCTTCGCCTCTGATGTATTT
>JACQIJ010000217.1 GCA_016198545.1 Pseudomonadota bacterium | reverse complement strand
GTACTATACTGCCTGGTGGCTTTTGGAATAGTCAGCATTTTACCTATTTTTTATCAGTAATTAACACAGGTGCGATACGATGAGAATAGGAACGCAAAGTTCCTCCTCACACGCAACACTTGCTCAACCGCCCCTAAAAAGGCGGTTGATTTTTTTGATTCGGGCTAACAGGCAAAGCGAGCGTATATATTTGAAGCAAAACAACAAATAGCCCTTAATGGAACATTAAGGAAAATTATGAGAGGATGGAATAATGTACTGCAATTACCTGATACGACTGCATTTTGACTGACCGGAAGCGACGCCGAAAAAAGAGGCGTCGTTTTTTATGTCTCTATCGTCGATAAAACATTGCGGAACAAGACATTGACCGGGTCGGTTTGCAGGGTATGGAGGTATGCCGTTACACTGGAATTGTAATAAACATTCAAACCAATGGGGGTTTTTATCATGCCAAATCGTGGACTAGTGTCAGCCCAGCAGGGCCGACTGGATGCGTTGCGCGCCAGACATGAGGCGCTGGATATTCAGATCAGGGAAGAGCAAAGGCATCCTTCCGCGAGCGCGTTGGCCATTCGCGCCCTGAAAGCGCAAAAGCTGAAAATAAAGGAGGAGATGGAGTTGCAGGAAGGCCACGCCTGACGCCTGACGCCTGCGGCGAGCGCGAGGCGACCTCGGGTTTTTCGCGCAAAAAAGCGGCCCCCTTGGGGCCGCTTTTGATTTATGAATGCGCCCGGATTACGATCCCGATTCTTCCGACGAAGATTTATTTCCGCCGCCGAGGAAATTCGAGAAATCGAATCCGCCCAGCGCATTGCCGGATTGGGCTGCTGCCGGCTCAGGCGCAGCTTCCTCTTTTTCCTGGCTTTGGTACATGCGCGCCTTGTGTGCCTTGATTTCCTCATCCGTCTTGCCCTGCGCGCGCAGGCCTTTTTTAATCGCGTAATCAAGTTCGGCATATGCGCACAGGCCCAGATCGACCGGATGGCGCGGCTTCAGGCCGGAGCTGCCGGGGTATGTGCGGTCGCGTATGGACTGTATGGTCGGCTTCGTTGTTCCGCACAGCTTGCATATCTGTGCGTCCGACACTTCCGGATGGTGCTTGAGGATATAGGCGATGGCATCCGGCTTGTCGCTGCGTTTGGCGACGGGCGTGTATTTCGGTCCCTTGGCGCGAACCTTGACGCCGGGCAAATCGCTTTTCGCCATTTTCATCCGGTATCCGGAATCGGCGATAGCCTTATCAAGCTCTTCCTGCGTCAATTCGCTATGGTCGATCGGGCTGCGTCCGACGATGCCGCGGCCGACATCCTCATCGGCCAGCGCCTGCACTTCGATATAATGCAGTCCTGTGAAGTCCCCGATCTGCTCGAATGTCAGGGCCGTGTTTTCAACCAGCCATACGGCTGTCGCCTTGGGCATCAGCAGCCCCTCGGCTATTTCCGCTCTTTTTGCGCACATGATCTATCCTCCTGAATTAAAACAAAAACCTTCCCCATCGCCGACCCAGTGTTCCGCGGGTCAACGGTCAGCCTTTCATCAAAGCCGGGGAGAATAGAGGGTAATATACGGATTTTTCCGGGAAATGCCAGAGGAATTTAAGGCAGTGAAAGAACGATTTTTCCGATATGGCCGCCCCCTTCAAGCGCCGCTTGGGCCTCGGCGGCTTCGGCCAGCGGGAAGGTCTTGAAAATGACAGGGCGGATTTTTCCGGCCTCGATCAGCGGCCAGACTTTTTCTTTTAAATCGCGGGCCAGCGCCGCTTTTTCTTCCACGGGTCGCGCGCGCAGCGTTGATCCGGTCAGGGTCAGGCGTTTTTGCATGATGCTGGGGATAGGCACTTCCGCCTTTGCGCCGTTCAGATAGGCGATGCTGACATGCCGTCCGTCGGGATTCATGATTTCGATGCTGCGGGGCACGTAATCGCCGCCGACCATATCGAGCACGACGTCAACGCCGCCGCAGATTTTTTTGATTTCATTGGCAAAATTGGATGTTCTGTAGTTAATTGCAATATCCGCGCCCAGCTTCCGGCAGGCGTTGCATTTTTCTTCCGTGCCTGCCGTGACGATTGCGCGCGCGCCGAAGGCTTTGGCCATCTGGATGGCGGTCGTGCCGATGCCTGATGCGCCGCCGTGGATCAGGGCGCTTTCTCCGGCTTTCAATCCGCCGCGCAGGAACAAATTGTTCCAGACCGTAAAGACGCATTCGGGCAGCGCGGCGGCTTCCTCCATAGACAATCCTTTCGGAACAGGCAGGCACTGGCCCGCGGGCGCAACGGCGTATTCGGCATACCCGCCTCCGGCCAGCAGGGCGCATACGGCTTCCCCCGTATCCTCACGAATACCGGCAACTTCCAGCCCCGGAATATCGGTCATGCCGGGCGGCGGGGGGTATTTGCCCAGCCTTTGCAAAATGTCCGGGCGGTTGATCCCGGCAGCCTGCACACGGATCAGCGTTTCGTCCGGACCCGGCACAGGGACAGGCCGTTCGGTCAAATGCAGGGCATTGCCCTTTATTTCTATGGCTTTCATAGTTTCTTGCGTCCGGGCGTTCATATGCGTAATCTTAAGCGGTTTTGAAAGGGAAACAAGGATGTTCGACGAGGATAAAGACAACTTGCCGCGCAACCAGCCGAAGAAGCTGAAACCGCTCGACAAGCTGTCGATTGATGAGCTGCGCGAGGGGATCGAGGAAATGAAAAGCGAAATCGTCCGCTACGAGAAGGAGATCGAGCGCAAGAAAGCGCACGCGGCTGCCGCGTCGTCGATATTCAAGAGTTAAACCATGCGCATAGAAGAAGATGTAAAGCTGGATTTCAAAGATGTTCTGATACGTCCGAAGCGCTCGACGCTGGCAAGCCGGAAAGAAGTCGATATCGGCCGCGCCTTCACGTTCCGCTGGAGCGGGCAGGCATATGAAGGCGTCCCCATCGTCGCAGCGAATATGGACGGCGTCGGCACAATGGATATGGCGCGCGCTTTCGCGCAAATGGGGCAGGGAGCGACGGTTGCTCTGCACAAACATTACAAACTGGATGCGTTGCTGGATTTCTACAAGAAGGAAGGCAGCAAAAACGTTTGGTATAGCATCGGCGTGGCGGATGCTGATGTCGAAAAGCTCGATGCGTTTCTGAAGAAGAGCCCGAAAGGAATCGACAAACTGTGTATTGACGTCGCCAACGGCTATGCGGAGCCGTTTGCCGATTTTGTAAAGAAGATGCGGGAGAAACTGCCGGATGTCACGATTATGGCGGGAAATGTCGTGACCGGCGAGATGGTGGAAGAGCTTATTTTGTCAGGCGCGGATGTGGTGAAGGTCGGCATCGGGCCGGGCAGCGTCTGCACCACGCGCAAGATGACGGGCGTCGGCTATCCGCAGCTGTCGGCTGTCATAGAATGCGCGGATGCCGCGCACGGCCTGAAGGGGCTTGTGTGCTCCGACGGCGGTTGCACGGTTCCCGGCGATCTGGCGAAAGCGTTCGGGGCGGGCGCGGACTTCGTCATGCTGGGCGGGATGCTGGCCGGGCACGACCAGTGCGAGGGCGAGTTTATCGAGGAAGGCGGCTGCAAATATGCCGTCTTCTACGGGATGAGCAGCGGCATGGCGATGGAAAAGCACGCCGGCGGCGTCGCTGAATACCGCGCCAGCGAAGGAAAGGCTGTGCGCGTGAAGCGCAGGGGCGATGTGGCTGCGACATTGCAGGAGATTTTGGGCGGGTTGCGATCCGCCTGCACGTATGTGGGCGCGGTGAAGCTTAAGGAATTGTCGAAACGCACGACCTTTGTAAGGGTCACGCAGCAACTGAACAATGTTTTTGGCGCGGAATAAGGCCATGCTTGCGTAAAATCGCGGAGCGGGCTATGCTCCGTCAGTTGTTACTTTCAAAAGGGAAAATGGATTATGGACGAGATTGAAAAAAGACTGAGCGAAGCTTCTGAGGCCTGCGTGAAATCCTATGCCGCATGGCGCAAGGATCCCAAGGAAGGAGGCAGCCGCGAGGTGCTGATGGAAGCTGTCCATGAACTGCGCAAGGTAGCCGCGCGCCTTGAAATTGAGATCGCAATCAGCGAACGCGATGAAATGGCGGCTAAACCCATCCCAATCCCTCCGCACCGCTCATCGCGCCGCGGCGGCAATGATGGTTCCGACGACAATATCGGCAACGTCATGGAAGCCGGCGGCGGAAGCATGGGCGGCGGTGGAAGTTTCGGCGGCGGAGGAGGCGGCGGCCATCATCGTGGACCGCGCCGGCATCATCGCGGCGGTGGAAGGCCGCAGCAGGGCGGACAGTAACCCCCTAATCTTCTTTTTGGTAGACGCTATACCTGCCCCAGCGTCTTGATGCGGGCTTTGGGGTGGATTTCGTTTTGCGACATGACGATTGTCTGCGGGCGGAAGCGTTCGACGACCGAGCGTACGTAAGGGCGTATGCCCGGAGACGTCAGGAGCACGGGCGTTTCGCCCGCCTGCGTCATCCTGTCGTAGCATTCGCGCACGGCGTTGATGAATCCCTGCAACTGGCTGGGGGCCATCGCCAGCTGTTTTTCCTCTCCGTCGCCCATCAGGGATTCGGCAAATGATTGCTCCCACTGCGGCGTCAGCGTGACCAGCGGGACGTAGCCCTGCGGCCCCGTGTTCGTCGTGCATATTTGCCGCGCGAGGCGCGAGCGCACATGTTCTGTGACCAGCATCGGGTTTTTCGTGTAGGCGGCGGCTTCGGCCACGCCTTCGAGGATGGCGGGAAGGTCGCGCACGGAGATGCGCTCCGCGACGAGATTTTGCAGGATACGCTGCAGGCCGCTGACGGAAATCTTGTTCGGAACGACGTCGGCGACGAGCTTCTGATAATCCTTCGGCAGTTCATCGAGAAGTTTTTGCGTCTCCGCATAGGACAGGAGATCCGCCATATTATCCTTGACGATTTCCGTGACATGAGTGGTAACGACCGTCGGCGCATCGACGACCGTGTAACCCTTGAAGTGCGCTTCTTCGCGGTAACTTTCGTCGATCCACATGGCGGGCAGGCCAAAGGTCGGCTCGACCGTGTTCTCTCCGGGAAGGGAAATGGGCTCGCCCGAGGGGTCCATGCACATCAGCATGCCGGGGCGCACGTCGCCGCGGCCGACCTCGATTTCCTTGATGCGCACGGTGTAGGTGTTGGCGGGAAGCTGCAGGTTGTCCTGAATCCGCACGGCGGGAAGGATGTATCCCATGTCCTCGGCCAGCTGGCGGCGCAGGCCTTTTATCTGGTCGGTCAGTTTCGTGCCCTCGCCCTGCACCAGCGGCAGCAGGCCATATCCGAGTTCGAGCCGGATTGTGTCCATCGCCAGCGCCTTTGAGATGGGTTCTTCCGCGATTGCGGCCGGGCCTGTCTTTTTTGCCTGTTCGGCTTTTGCATCTTCCTCGATTTTCTGGCGCCTCCAATTGTACCAGGCGATGCCGCCCGTTACCGCGCCCAGGAACAGGAACGGCGGCGCGGGGATAACGGGCATCAGGCCGAGAACTACGAGCAACGCGGAACTGAGCGCCATCGCTTTGGGATAGCGCCCGAACTGCTTGAACAGGGCCTGCTGCGATGATCCCTCCACGCCCGCCTTGGATACGAGCATGCCCGCGCCGACGGAAACGATCAGGGCCGGGATCTGGCTCACCAGCCCGTCGCCGATGGTCAGGATCGTATAATTGGCCGCCGCATCGGCCAGAGTCATGTCCTGAAATGCCGTTCCGACGACGATGCCGCCGATGATGTTGATGAATACGATGAGAAGGCCGGCGATTGCGTCGCCGCGCACGAATTTGGCGGCGCCGTCCATCGCGCCGAAGAAAGTGCTTTCCTGTTCCAGTTTCTTGCGACGCTCCTTGGCTTCATCTTCGTTGATGAGGCCGGATGATAAATCCGCGTCGATGGCCATCTGTTTGCCGGGCATGGCATCAAGGGTAAAACGCGCGGCCACTTCCGCGATGCGGCCGGAACCTTTCGTGATGACCACGAAGTTGACGATGACAAGGATGGCGAAGACGATGCCGCCGATGACATAGGAATCCTTGATGATGAATTCCCCGAACGCTTCGATGACGTGCCCGGCCGCATCGCGCCCCTTGTGGCCGTTTTCAAGAATCAGGCGCGTGGAAGCGACGTTCAGGCCCAGCCGCAGTGCCGTGGAGATCAGCAGAACGGTCGGGAATGTGGAAAATTCCAGCGGCGCAGCGATAAACAGAACAGTCATCAGAATCAGGACGGAAAAGGTAATCGACACCGACAAGCCCAGATCCAGCATCCATGTCGGGATCGGAACCAGCATGAAAATCAGGATGGCGATCATGCCCAGAGCCAGCAGCGCATCGCCTTTCAGCACGGGCGCAAGGCGGCCCTGTGCGCGGGACAACATGGTAGAAGGCAGGTTCGATGCGGGAGTGGCCATAATTATAATATTGTTTCGTTGGATCGTTTGAAGAGGCGATAATGCCTACTGTTTTATTTTACGCGCTGGACGAAAGACATGCAAACATCTCCTTATAATTTGCCTGAATTGAGCATAAGTCTGTGCATAGGTTGATTACACGCTGATAAATCAGTACTATATGGTACAAGTATGTCTGTCTTCTTTAAGGGGTGGCGTTCCTGCCATTCCGAATCCGGTAAAAGTGATGGATTTCAGGTTGTTTTTTGCGCCGCAGCATAGCGGTCGCGCCCCTTTCCCGGGGGCTGCGAATGCATCGCATTT
>JACQIJ010000230.1 GCA_016198545.1 Pseudomonadota bacterium | reverse complement strand
CCCAGACACAATGTCATGTGTTTTCTCCTCAGGTTTGGTTGTTTGTGTTGTGAAGTGGGCCGATCATACGCCCGCGCGGGTTAACGCCCGGTTAATCGCTTATGGAACGGCTGAATGTCAGAATCGCAGATAGTGCAGGAACGGGGCTTCCGCCATATCGAGAACATGCCCCTTCATCGCCGCTTCCAGATCGGCAACGGGCGCGCCGACCCCCAGAGGCAGCATCACATCAAGCGCATAAAGCCGGAAGGCGTAACGAAACCGCCCCTGCGGATCGCACGGGCCGACATATTCGGATGCATCATGATTGCTGCGCGCATGGCAAATTCCATTTTCCAGTTCCGCCCGTTTTGGAAGATTTTCCTTCAGACCCGTAAAATCCGGCGGGATATTGAATATCGCCCACCCCGTAAAGGGCGGTTCGACATCCTTCACCAGCATCAGCGCAAAACTTTTCGTTCCCGCGGGCGCGCCGGCCCACTCCAGCGGCGGGGATATATTGTCCTTATGGCATGTGTATGTCAGCGGCAGCCGTTTTTCCCGCTCCGTCAGAACAGGAACGGCCAGCTCCATTTTCCCCGACGTTTTCCGAACGGATGAAGGCGATTTTCGTTCCGGCTTTTCCTCGGGCGCTGCGCCGGCCTGCGCAACGGGCTGCGGGCTTTGTATTTCCGCAGGACTGAAAGCCGGCGCATTTCCCGCCTCCTTGCGTTTCATCACCGCCGCGCCGCCAATCAGCGCCAGCGCAACGACAGCCGTAACAGCCCATACATGCGCCGTCTTCATATTCCCATCTCCCCGCGCAGATGCGACAGCAGGGCGCGCGCGCCCCTGTCCGCCAGTTCAAAAACGTATAAAAAATCCTTTCGTCCGCCGTAATACGGGTCGGGCACGTCCGCGCGCCCCGCATCCGGCAGAAAATCCAGGAACATGGACAGGCGCGCCCGGCTTTCCGCCCCGGCCATGCGCCGCATCTCCGCCATATGCCCGCCGTCCATCGCCAGAATCAGATCAAATTCGTGAAAATCGGATTGCTCCAGCCGCCGTGCGCGCAGATCGTCCATCGCCACGCCGCACTCCAGCGCAACCGACAGGCTGCGCGAATCCGGCGGATCTCCGGCGTGATAGCCGGTCGTGCCCGCGGAGTCGATGCGGAAACGCTTTTCCAACCCTGCCTCCCTGACATGGCGCCGGAACGCTCCTTCCGCCGTCGGGGACCGGCATATGTTCCCGGTGCAGACGAAAAGCACCCCGTATGGCAAGACCGCATCCCCCATCATTCAATATCCAGACTTTCGTTTTCATCAATTTCTATCATTCCGTCATCAACCGGGGTTCCGTCATGCAACATAACGGTTTCATCGCCTTCTTCCTTGCCCTCATAGATTTCCGCCCATGTGCAGGGCGCATTCGTTTCCCGGCGGGTGAAGGAAGAATACAGGGCAAAATCCGCCGGCTGCGCCCGCTTGCCGAGTTCCTTTCTGAGCTCCACAGCCTCCCTGATCTTGTTTATAATCGCCACATCGAGCCACATCATGGCCGCTGCGATATTGCGCCGACCTCCCTCCTTGCCCTTCACGATATCGGGACTCTTCATGTAAAACAGGCCGATTTCGTACTGGGATTTTCCATGTCCCTGCCGCGCCGCCTGGCAGTACCATTCGAGGGCCAGCTCCTGCACGTCCGCCGCCTTGCCCTGCTCATACTGCTTTTCAGGATCGAAAATTTCCGCCGCCTGCGAAACGGCCGCCCCGGAAAGCTCCGGCTCCTTCTTCTCAACGGCAAAAGCAACCGTACAGGAAAGGATAAATACGGCAAAAGCAGCTAAAAACAGGCTGCGGACGGATGTTTTTGACATATTTTTCAAAAACGCCTCATATCTTTAACTTGACGGTGACACAGGAATGCTTAGGATGCAACGTCTGGCGGGGCTTTGGCGGTGCAACAACAGATTTTTACCGGGAATGGGCGTCTCTCAAATCAATATCGAAAATGTTAGCGTTCGTCTGGCAAAAAGCCCGGTCGAGATAGATGCCGCCCAGCATTTGCGCTACCGCGTGTTCTATGAGGAATACGGCGCAAAGCCAACGCCGGAAATGGCCTCCCGCCGCCGCGACTTCGACGGTTACGACGCGATTTCGGATCACCTGATCGTCGTTGATGAATCCATAAACGACTCCATTGAAAAGATAGTCGGCACGTACCGCCTTCTGCGCCGGAAAGCGGCGGAAGAATACGGACGCTTCTATACAAGCGGCGAATACAACATCGAGCCCCTGCTCGACAGCGGCGCAACGCTTCTGGAACTTGGGCGCTCGTGCGTTCTGGCCGAATACCGCACGCGGCCCGTCCTGCAGCTGCTGTGGCAGGGCATCACGGATTACATGCTCGACCATGACATCGAACTGATGTTCGGCTGCGCAAGCCTTCATGGAACGGATGTCGCGGCCCTGTCGCAATCGCTTGCATATCTTTACCACTATCACCTTGCCCCGGCGGACTTGCGTCCGCGCGCGCTGGATGAACGTTTCGTTGATATGAATTTACATGCAAAGGAAGACATCAACCCGAAAGAGGCCTTCAGCGCCCTGCCCGCCCTCATCAAGGGGTATCTGCGCCTCGGCGCGCATATCGGCGAAGGCGCCGTCATCGATCAGCAATTCAACACGACGGATATCTGCATCGTCATGCCGATGAAGCAGGTCGCAGAAAGATACCGCAAATTTTATAGCCGCAAGGTCAACCGCCCTATCCCGTCGCAGGAAGAATACGCGGAAAAATCGAATGGCGTACTCGCCGCCAAGGCTGGAAAATAATGGGCACGGCGCGCGCCGTCTTCCGGCTGTTCCTTCTCGCCATCCTTACTGTCGTCGTCGTCGGAACGCAGACGCTCCTGCTTCCTTTTTACCGCGGCAAATACTCGTACCTGATGCCCATCTTCTGGCAGTGGGGAACCTGCAAAATATTCGGCGTGGAAGTCATCGTCCGCAGCGCTCCCGTAAAAGGCCGCCAGATCATCTACGTCAGCAACCATCTTTCCTACCTCGACATCCCCGCGCTCGGCTCCGTCGTCATGGGATCGTTCGTGGCGCGGGGCGACATGTCGCGCTGGCCGCTGATAGGCTACATGGGAAAGATGCAGCAGACCGTTTACATCAGCCGCGAACGGCAGGACGCCGCCGCCGGCAAGGAAGCCATTGAAAAAGTCCTGCGCGACGGCAACAGCCTGATGATCTTCGCCGAAGGAACGTCGTCGGACGGATCCAAAGTCCTGCCGTTCAAATCGAGCCTGTTCAGCCTCGCGCTTGAAAATCCGACCGGCAAGCCGCTGCCCGTGCAGCCGATCACGATTTCGTTGCTGGAGGTAAACGGGAAATCTGCCGTCACGACCGAAATCCGCGATCAGTATGCCTGGCACCGCGACATGACCCTGCCGCCCCATATCTGGCAATTCGCCAGATTCCGCCGCGGCGCGAAAGTGGCCATAACCTTCCATCCCGTGCGCGAAGCCGCTGGCTACAGCGACCGCAAGGCCCTATGCAACGATTGTTATAATGACGTCGCGGGCGGCCTCATGCTGCCGGAACAATTGCTGGCCTTGGCGGCCTGAAATGGTATAGACTGCCCCGCATCAAAGGAGAAAAGCATGAGCAACATTTCATCGCAGGAAGCGGCAAAGCTTCAGGACTATCTGCAAAAGACTTTCGGAAACAAGGGAATAGCCCTGCGCGTTCGTGAAAAAGCACAGGATTCGGTGGAAGTCCTGCTGAACGGCGAATTCATCGGCACGATTTACAAGGACGAGGAAGACGGCGAAATCTCCTACGATTTCAACATGGCCATCCTCAGCATGGATCTGGCGGCATAAAAAAACCTGTGAATCAACAGGTTATGTCCTGCCAAGGCAAATTGCACAAATACCTAAAAATCTGATAAAATTGTATGTAGTTGCGGGGCTTCATTGTGCGGGGACTTTTTCCGTGAAAAACGGCATACGGTCAGGTTTGTTCATTGCGGCTTTCTGCCTCATCGCCGGGGCGGGATGCGTTGCCGCGTCCCCGACGTTCGCGCAGGACAAGCCCGCGCTGTTCAATAAAAAGGGCAACGACGGTCGGGAATACATTGGAAAAAGAAAGGAACTGACCGGCGGAAAGTCTTCAATGCCGGCCAGGCTTGGAAATTCATCCGGAGGGCAAAAGAAATCAGGCGGGTTTGAAAAAAACATGGCCGCCTCAAAAGCATCCCTGGTTTCCAAACATGCCTCCTACAAGGCCGGATATACGAAAAAATACGAAGACTATGCCTCGAAGAGAGCCGCTTACTATGCATCGCTTTACAAGCAGGCCTCTGCGGGGACCGCGGGCGCAGGCGCCGTAAAAAAGCAATACGTCTATGAAGGAAAAAATGCCGCTTCCGCAAGTCCGGGCGCAGATTCCAGCGTACCCGCCGAAAAAACGAAAACGTCAAAGTCGCCTTTTAAATTTTTCAAAAGCGACAGCAAGGATTAATGGAAACAGAGGACATACCCATACCCGGGTAAAACAAAAAAATAACATGAAGGTATTCGCGATGGCAAAAGACTGGAAATATGGACGCCTGAAGAAAAAGGCAGGGCTTGCGCGCCGTCTTGTTTTGTATGTGCTTCCTTTTGTTCTTTTTCTGTCCGCCGGCCCGGCCAAGGCGCAAACGGCGGATACGGCCTGCGATCCCGAATACATGGATTCCCTTGAAGCAAAAGCATGGCTTGAGGCTCAGCGTGAAATCGCGCAAAACCAGAACCTGATACTAAAACCGGACAGCGTGTTCGACTACACCTGTTTTCTTGGCATGGTGAATCAACTGGCCGCCATCCCGCCTTTTCCGGACATCGGTCTTTTCAGCGAAGTCGGCTGCTGCGGCGGTCCGGGGCTGGGCCCCACCTCGCTGAACGAAGCTCTCTTCAGGGCAGTCGGCATAACCGTAAACAACTATATTTCCAACGCAGGAGCGGGATCCGGCATGTTTGAGGGATGGTATCTCGCAAACAGGGTCGGTAACGTTCGCTTTGACTCGAGGCCGTTCCAGGCCGGATTTGCCGAAGGATACGAATACAACTGCACGGAGATGCAGGGGGTATGGACCTTGGCGAAATGCATGAACTTTTTTGATCAACCCGACCACGACGCCTTCTTTGATTTCCAATGGTATACAAAATTTGATCCGCGTCTTGAGCTTGAACCGTTTGGCCCGTGGAGCCCCTCCAACATGTGCACCGGCATACCGTTTTCGGGCCTTGTCGGCGAAGCCATCAACGTCGCCTTCAACGACATGGGCAACCGCTACACGCTGCCTGCGGAAAACCCGTGGCCATCCGACCTGACGCCCTATCTCGAAGACCCGGTCTTTACGTTCTTCGACCTGACGCTGCCGGTCGGCCTGGCGCCGGGATGCGCAGGGCCTCTGCCGACGGGCATCATGGTCAACCGCGTCAACATCCCCGCTTATCCGGACGGCATATGCCCGAACGCGGGATGTTACCTGACGCAGGATGGCGGAGCCTGTACGCAGTAACCGGCTTGATTGTTTCTTATTTCCCCAGCAGCGATTTTATCTTGCTGTTCAGCGCGGCGTTGTTGTTCGTCTTTATGAATTGCAGGATGACCGACAGGTTTTTCTGCCGGTCAACGGGGACCTTGCCGTTTTCAGCCGATGGCGGCTGGAACACTTCCTGATGACGGCCGGCATGCTTCTCGATGATCCGGCGCGCATGATCCAGAATCCGGGGATCGATGGCGCGGCGGGTCATGCGCAATGTCTCCATTGCCTCCCCCACCAGTTTTTCGCGTTTTTTGTCCATACGCCTCATTGTATCCCTTGCCTTATTTGCCTTGCAAAATGCCCCCAAGGCCTTATATCTACACGATAACCGAAAAAGCCCTAAAATAAGGTTATCAGGACGCGATTTTGGCCATGCTTACACTGTATTCAGCGGCGATGGGTGCCGGTACGCCATTGATACGAAAGGTTTTATTGCGCCGCAGCCGGATTGGCAAGGAAGACCCGGCGCGTCTGGCCGAACGCATGGGTATTTACAATAAACAACGCCCTGCCGGCCCTCTGGCCTGGTTCCACGCCGCCAGCGTGGGCGAGGCGCAATCGACCCTCATCCTGATCAACGCCCTGCAAAAACAAACGCCCTTTCAAAACATCCTGGTGACAACCGGCACGCTCACATCGGCGAAACTGATGGAGGACCGCCTGCCGCCCGGCGCGTTTCACCAGTTCTTCCCGGTCGATCACCCTCAATGGACAAAAAATTTTCTTAATCACTGGAATCCGGATGTCATCCTGTGGATGGAATCGGAACTGTGGCCCAACATGCTGCTGGAAAT
>JACQIJ010000211.1 GCA_016198545.1 Pseudomonadota bacterium | reverse complement strand
TAAATAAAAACAAGGCAATATTACAGATGATTGTTTTCTATAAATCAATATCTACCATGACCGGAACGTGGTCGGATGGTTGTTTTCCGTCCCGCGCCCCGGCGTCGATTTTATGGGCTTTCAGATGCGGCATCAGCGGTTTCGTCAGCCAGATATGATCCAGCCGCCGCCCGCGGTTCGACTTTTTCCAGTCGCGGTTGCGGTAAGACCACCACGTGTAGCATTTTTCGTTTTCCGGCACGAAATGGCGGACGGCGTCCTGCCAGCCGAGAGACCCGTACATCTTTCCAAGCTTCTCAACTTCTATGGGCGTGTGCGATACGACATCCAGCAACTGTTTATGCGACCAGACATCGTTTTCCAGCGGCGCGATGTTGAAATCGCCGAGCGCGATTAAAGGCGCGTCCGCAGCGCGGTTTTCCCGAAACCACCGCGCCATTTCATCGACGAATTTTAGTTTATGGTCGAACTTATCGTTTTGTTTCGGGTCGGGAACGTCGCCGCCCGCAGGCACGTACAGGCAATGCAGTTCCACAGGCTTTTTGAATTTTTTGCTCTGAATCTGCGCAGCGATATGGCGGCAATCTTCCTTGCCGACGCGGCGGTGGATTTCCTTCGTTGCGAACGGCGCGCGAGACAGAATGGCGACGCCGTTATACGACTTCATGCCGTGGATGTGCGCATGCTCGTAGCCGAGGCCGGCGATCTCTTTCAGCGGAAAAAACTCATCCGGCGTCTTCGTTTCCTGAAGACAGATGATATCAGGCGCATGCTTTCTGGCGATTTTTTTCAGAAGCGGCATTCGCAGTCGCACCGAATTGATGTTCCATGTCAGAATGCGCATCAGCTTTATGCGCCCGGCAGCTGCATGTTTCCGGGCAAGCCCAGCTCTTCCATCATCTTGCGCGTTTCATCGGCCAGCATGTTGTCGGCGTTGTCCTTGGCTGCGTTGACGGCTGCCTTGACGAGATCTTCGAGCGTCTCGCGCTCCTCGGGGTTGATAACCTCAGGGTGGATCGTGATTTTGCGCACTTCGCCGCGGCAGGTCATCACGACCCTCACCATGCCGCCGCCGGACTGGCCCTGCACCTCCATCTCGCTCAGCTTGTCCTGCATTTCCTGCATCTTGCGCTGCATGACCTGCGCCTGTTTCATCATTTCCTGTATGTTCATCTGCCATCTCCTTTTTGAATTTTTAATATGGCGCCGGGGAATGCGGCAATGGCTTCCCGTACGACAGGGTGTCTTTTTGCTTCTTCTATCAGCGCGTTTTCCGCGAATGCGTTCTGCTGCGCCAGCGTTGGCGCTCCAGCGGCGTTGGATACGCTGATCATCCATTGCGCGCCGGTCGCGGTAATCAGGGACTTGCGCAGGTTTTGCGCCAGATCAGGGTCTGTCTGCGGCTCAAGCGCGATTTCAAGCCGTCCTTCGGCGATTTTCACAAGGCGCACGCAGTGATAGACCTGCCCGGCCAGAATCATTTCCCGCTGCGCGGTCAGGAGCGCTACGATATCCTGCAGCGATGCAAGTTTTTCAACGGCGGCTGAAATTTCCTGCGGCATGGATGCGGCCATGCCGCCGCCGGACGCGGTCATTTTTGCGACCGGATCCAGCATCCGCGCGCTTTCCGCGCGCTGCGCCGAACGCGGCGTTACCGTTACCGGCGCATCGGTTTCTCCTTTTTTCAAGCGACGTAAAAGATCGGCAGGGTCGGGCAGGTCCGCGGCATAGGCCAGGCGGATAATGACCACTTCGGCTGCGGCCTGCGGGTTTGGTGCGGCGGCGGCCTCGCCGGCGCCTTTCAAAAGCACCTGCCACGCGCGGCCCAGCGCGGGCATCGACAGCGCGGCGGCCATTTCCTCTATCCGTTGATTCGTGTCGGGCGCAAGGCCTGCGCGCGCGGCGGCGCTTCCGGCCGGAACGGCGCGGCAGCGCATGATAAGATGAACGTATTCCAGCATGTCCTGCAAAGTCTGCGCTGGGTCGGCGCCGCTTTTGCGCATATCCGCCATCAGTGCAAGCGCCTCGGCGCATTCGCCCTTCACGGCGTATTCGAGAAGATCGAGAATCCGCGCGCTATCCGCCAGGCCCAGCATGTCGCGTACCTGCACCGCTGTGACCGTATCACCGCCCAGCGCGATCGCCTGGTCCAGCAAACTCAGACCGTCCCGCACCGATCCGTCCGCCGCGCGCGCGATCGCAGCCAGCGCGTCCTTTTCCACCCTCACCTTTTCCTTTTCGCAGATCGACGCGTAATGCGCGGCCAGGATTCCGGCGTCCACGCGCTTCAGGTCGAACCGCTGGCAGCGCGACAGGACCGTGACCGGAACCTTGCGGATTTCCGTCGTCGCGAAAATGAATTTCACGTGCGGCGGCGGCTCCTCCAGCGTTTTCAGAAGCGCGTTGAACGCGTTCTTGGAAAGCATGTGCACTTCGTCGATGATATAAACTTTGTACCGCGCCTGCGCCGGGGCGTAGCGTACCCCGTCCAGTATGTCGCGGATATCGTCCACGCCCGTGCGGGAGGCTGCGTCCATCTCCATCACGTCCGGATGCCTGTCTTCCGCTATGGCGCGGCATATTTCGCAGTCATCGGTCGGTCCCGTCGTCGGGCCGGCCTTGCCGTTCGGACCGGTGTAATTCAGGGCTTTGGCGATGATGCGCGCGGTCGTCGTCTTGCCCGTGCCGCGGATGCCGGTCAGCATGTAGGCTTGCGCGATGCGCCCGCTTTCAATAGCGTTTTTCAGGGTGCGGACAAGCGCCTCCTGCCCGATCAGCTCGTCGAAATGACGGGGTCGGTATTTGCGTGCCAGTACGCGGTAGGGGGTCTGCTGTTCCTGTCCGGTCATAGACTTTATGTGTAAAGCGATTCCAGCCCGGATGCAACGCGGGAACGGGAAAGAATTTTGCGGCAGGGGAAAGCGGAAGGCCGGACGCGACCCGGCGAATTTCGTTACGGCTGCTGCCTTTCGGCCCTGACCGGGTTGGCGAAGACACCGCCCGCGCCGACCTTCCGCCTATGGATATAGGCGTTTCGCGCCGCCAATGCAACAGGATTAGACCAGCCGCAGGCGGAACTTTTTACGCAGCGCAGATTCTGTATTGCACTCTTCATGCGGTCCGTTGCCGCATGCAAGACGGCCGTATGGATCTTCATACATATCCTCGTCCAGTCCCGGCCCGTCGATGCAAACAGCAACGGGTGTGAATACGCTGTCCAGGCCCGTCTGCCGCTGTTTTTCCAGCTCGGTTGCCACCCATCCGGCCATTCCCGGAGGAACCGCCAACGGTATTTTGCGTGCTAATTTTTTCATAACTATAACCTTTATCATGCTTGCAAAAAAAAGCAAAAGACTTTATCAAACAGGAGTTGGAATCAGGCACTTAAGCCGTTGTAGCTCAGGGGTAGAGCATCGCATTCGTAATGCGAGGGTCGTAGGTTCAAATCCTATCAACGGCACCATTTTTCCCACGAAACCAGTATTGAATCAGATCAATTACTTAGCTTGAACAGGGTGTCTATTTTTATAGATTTACGCGTGGGTAACCACACGGAAGATTAAACTCCTCCAACAACGGTATCTTCTTAGATTGTTGATTTGATTCAGAAAAACATGCGTTGACGTCCACCTTATCCGCGTCAACGCATAAACGCTTTTTATTCATAACCAAAACGTTCTCTGCTCAACGCATACCGATGACGGTTGACATGGAGAATGGTGAAACATTTTTGAAATGCGAGCGAAAATCGAAAAACCGATGCTGGCGGCATGATGCATGAACGGTGCGCCGTGTTTCATACAGTCACATGCCATTGAAATGATTGCGATTGAGCGTTGACGCTTGAACAAATACTGATGGATAAACTAGGAGAAACGGAGAAATTAAACCTTTATTTCGGTGATTCAGAATTTTAGAGATTGTTTACACGGTCGATTTTTTAAGCAAGTAATTGATTTATTTATAACTCACTAGTATCAAGGCATAATTACTCCCGGTTGGAGAAAAATCATGATTTTAGAAAAATCTATAAAAATTAAGGTCGCGATCTCAATAATTTGGTTAGTGCTGACAGCACTCATAGCCGGCAGCACTGCCGAGGGATACAGCGGATTTCAGTTTGGCACCTTTTTAGGCGTTCTGGTCGTACTGAATCTCCCTGTGCTTATTTACTGGCTGGGCTTCTGGATTTGGGGCAATGGTTACATCTGGAGAGTCGTAAAAAATTCCAAACGGTTATTCGCGATTGTTGTGGGGGTTTTTGTCTCGCTCGTTATCATTGCATTAATAAGCAAATGCGAGGGCATGTACGTCTATCTTTTCCCAAATTATTCTGAACGCACGTTGCGAAACGTAGAAGCGCTTCACAACATCCTTGGTCTAATATTCGGTGTTGTTGTTGGAGTAAAGGCTTATCAAAGAGTATATTTTGGTAAAGCAAACTTACATTGAATTTACGGATTGGGTCGGTATAAACCGGATTCTAAATTGGCTTTGTGATGTCCATGTCGGCATTCTTTATATCGGCGTCTCTGCATTGGCATTCTGCATTTTGATGAACGCTATAGAAAATTACGCGACTTATACAAATAACGATAGATAGGGCATAGGCGAAGGCGTAGAAAGCGTTAGTTTCCAGCGTTGACGTATGCCATTTCACTGTGGAAAAAATTCCTATAAAAATCGCTTAAAAAATACGAACAAAAACAATTAGTTATAGGCGGAGAATTTTATACGATTAAGTCCGTCTGGCGCACCACTTTTCCACTTCCCGCTTGCCTTATTAGCCTTCTTACGGGGCTTCTTGTGTTTCTGATTTTGTTTCTAGTGGTCAACCCCCCTTTAGGAGTCCGGGTTTAATTGGTACGGCGCAGCCGATTTTGACGGCATGAAGGACGCGGCGGGCTGCGCCGGACTCGTGGCGGTCGCTCCGCCCGCCGCGTCGTTTCTCCCATGATAAGTTCTGGCCAGAGGCGCGGGCGGCCTGTAGCCCAGAGATGTGTGCGGACGGATATGATTGTACAGATGCCGCCATTCCTGGGTTAGAACATCGACTTCCTTGAGCGTGTAAAAAACCTCTCCCTTCAAAAACTCATCACGGAACCGCCCGTTGAAGCTCTCGTTGTAACCGTTCTCCCACGGAGAGCCGGGCTCGATGTACAAGGTCTTTACACCCAGCTTCGGCAGCCAGTTCCGGATCGATTGCGCCGTAAACTCGGAGCCGTTGTCCGAGCGGATATGATCAGGAAGACCTATCGTGATAAACAGATCGGTCAGCACATCCATCACATCATCGGCTTTCAGGCCGTAGCCCACGCGCAGCGCCAGGCATTCCCGCGTGTATTCGTCCACCACCGTCAAAAACCGGATCTTCGTGCCGTCGGTGAGACGATCAGCGACAAAATCATACGCCCAGACATGGTTTTTCCAGCAGGGCCGCAGACGAATGCACGATCCGTCATTCAGATACAGACGTCCGCGTTTCCTTTGTTTTTGCGGCACTTTCAGAGCCTCCCGCCGCCAGATGCGTTCCACGCGCTTGTGATTGACGCGCCAGCCCTCCACACGCAGCAACGCCGTGATGCGTTTATACCCGTAGCGCCCATACTTCGTCGCCAGCCGGATGATGTCTTGTGTCAGGCTCTCTTCATCATCGGCGCGTCTGGCCGGTTTGCGCAGAGCACCCCGGTTTTGACCCAGCGCACGGCAGGCTTGCCTCTCCGAATACCCCAGCACCTGCTGCGCATGGATAACGGCTTCGCGCCGCCGCTCCGGAGAGGTCAGAACTTTCCCTTCGAGATTTCTTTCAAGATCTGATTGACCACCTGACATTCTCCAGGCAACCCCGGAATTCCGCATCAGTGAAAATTCAGCGCCAGAGAAAACCGGGCTCAGATCTCAAAATTAACTATTTCTCCGGCTGACACTAGCAGATGCTATCGGCAGAACGGCGCGGAACGTGGGGCTTTCCGGGCTTGAATTCTCCGGGTGATGCAAAACCCGGACTAAATGGCGGTGACGGAGGGATTCGAACCCTCGATACGCCTTTACAAGCGTATAACGGTTTAGCAAACCGCCGCCTTCAGCCTCTCGGCCACGTCACCGGCGCCCGTTCGGGGGCATTATGTACCACCAAGGGAATATCAGCAAATAGTCTTTATTTCAACTGGCAAGGCGCTGTTTTTTCTTTATGTTTCCACGTAATCAAGGTCAGTGTGGAAGGTTTCCTTCAGCCGCCGGAGCGACAAAAAGGCCAGCGCCATCAGGACGCCCATGACCGTCAAGCCGGCCCCGGTTATTCCGGTAACGGGGATCAGCGCATGAAAGCTCATCGTAATCGGGATTGTCATGGCCCGTACGAAGTTGGGGATGCTGGTCGCCGCCGTGGCGCGGATGTTGGTTCCGAACTGCTCCGCCCCCATCTGCACGAACATCGCCCAGTACCCGCATGACAGGCCCATTAAAAAGCAGGCGAAATAATACAGTTCCGTCGAGGCGCCATAGGGCAGGGACACGTACAGGACGACGAAGGCGATCAACGACAGGAACGATATCGCCACGGATTTCCGGCGGCTCTGCAGGTGCTGGCTGATCAGGCCAGAAAACGCGCCGCCGATGGAAATGCCGATATAGCTGAACAGCACGGCGTGCCCCGCCGTCGGCAGGACGGTCATGCCGAAATCCTTCGCGAATTCCGGCGTGAAAGTGATGAACATCCCGACCATGCCCCATGTCGGCCCGCCGACGAGAATGACAAGAAAAAGGCGCCGGAGCAACTCAGGCTTCCTGAAGAACAGCAGGACGTTTCCGCGCGGTATTTTTTCCGAAAAATCTCGCACCTTGCGGTACATGTCTGATTCCCGTACGCTCACGCGCATCGCCAGCAGGGCAAGGCCGATGACGCCGCCGACGATATAGGCCGTGCGCCAGTCCGTCACTTCCGCGACGGCCACGGCGAGGCCCGCGCCCATGATGCCGATGAAAGAAATAAATGTCGTTCCCAGCCCGCGCCATTTTTGCGGCAGAAGTTCGGAGGCAAGCGTCACGCCCGCGCCCAGTTCTCCCGCCAGCCCTATGCCCGCGATAAAACGCAAAACGGCGTAAGCGCCGATATCCTGCACAAAGCCGTTAGCGAGATTGGCGACGGAATAAAGAAGAATGGATCCGAACAGAACGGATTTGCGTCCGAACCGGTCGCCCAGCATGCCCCACAGCAGCCCGCCGATCAGAAGCCCCGCCATCTGCGTATTCAGCAGCATGATGCCGGAAGAGAGCAACTGTTCTCCTTGAAGTCCAAGATCCTTAAGGCTCTGCACCCGCACGATGCTGAACAGCAGCAGATCGAAAATATCGACGAAATACCCCAGTGCGGCGACAAGAATCGTCAGGAGGGTGACTTTATCGACCTCCGCCAAGACAAAACCGGCATGCCTTCTGCTCATAGTGGTGGAGCCGTCCCTTTTACGAACCGTGATTCAATTCTTTGTAGATTCCACATTAGCCGAATGTCCAAGAAAAATAATGGAAAAAATAGCGCATTTCATTTGAAACGCATTTCGCGCTGCAACAACCGGAACGCCGCCAGCTAGTCCAGGGCCGGCATCAGCCTGAGAGAATTCCCCCCAAATCCCATGTAAGGATTTTCCTCAGGTTCTGAATTTTCGTACAAGCATAACGAGAAGCCACGGCGCTATAATGCCGATGCTAAGGAAAAGGACGGGATATTTTCCTGTTTCCTGAGCCCGTTTGGAAGCCCTCATATAGGACTGGCGGATATAGTCGGAGCGCACGCCGTCCTGAATCATATTCTCGTAATATAATTGATCCTGATAGGCTTGGACGAACCGGTCCATCTTGAATGCATAAGCCGTGAACATAAGCCAGAAAAAATAGATTACAACCCAGAATACGACCCATCTTTTTTTCATATACATCTTCTTTGAAACCTGTTTTTCCAAGTAGTATAGTCTGTATGAGCAAGGATAATCTCAAATGAATCTTTTTTCCAATCTTCGCGGTGACCTGTTCGGCGGCGTTACGGCCGCCGTGGTTGCTTTGCCGCTCGCGCTGGCATTTGGCGTTGCGTCGGGCGCAGGGCCTGTGGCGGGGCTGTATGGCGCCATTGCCGTTGGTTTTTTCGCCGCTCTGTTCGGCGGCACGCCGGCGCAGGTATCTGGCCCGACCGGTCCGATGACGGTTGTAATGACGGCGATTGTTGCGCAGTACCAGCACGATCCTGCGATGGCGTTTGCGGTCGTCTCCATGGGCGGTCTGTTTCAGATTCTGTTCGGAATGTGCGGTTTCGGTCGCTATATCATTTACATGCCCTATCCTGTCATTTCCGGTTTTATGAGCGGGATTGGAATTATCATCATGATATTGCAGATCGGGCCGCTTCTGGGGCATGCCAATGATGGCCATATCATTCATGCGCTGGCGGCTTTGCCCGAACAGGTTTCCACGCCCGTCTGGGCGGCGCTGATTCTTGGTCTGATAGCATTCTTCTTCATGATTCTCTGGCCGAAAAGGCTTCGCCGCATTGTACCGCCGCCGCTGGCTGCGCTGCTGGCGGGAACGATACTGGCCGCTCTTATCCTGAACGGGGCACCCGTTCTGGGCGATGTGCCGCAGGGGTTCCCCGTTCCGCGCATGCCCGTTTTTACCATGACGGCGTTGCCCGAGATGATATCGGCGGCGGTCATGCTGGCGCTGCTGGGTTCTGTGGACAGTCTGCTGACCTCGCTTGTCGCCGACAATTTCACCCGTACGCAGCATAACTCCGACCGTGAACTGGTCGGGCAGGGAATTGGGAATTTTGTGTCCGGTCTGATCGGCGGTTTGCCGGGGGCGGGCGCAACGATGCGCACTGTCGTCAATATCCGCGCGGGCGGCCGGACGGGCTTGTCCGGGGCGACGCATGCGGCTGTTCTGCTGGCCTGCATGATAGGGCTGGGTTTTCTGGTCGAGGATATTCCGAAAGCCTTGCTGGCCGGAATTCTTATCAAGATCGGATGGGACATCATCGACTGGGGGTTTTTAAAACGCCTGTGGCGCGCCGGTTTTCTGAAAGGCGCCGACCGGCAGGCGGAAATCGTGATGCTGACGGTCATGATTTTGACGGTATTTGTGGATCTGATTATGGCGGTCGCCATCGGAGTCATCATCCAGAGTCTGCTGACGGCACGCCAGCTTGCCACGCACCAGATTGAAGATGTTCATTTTATCGCCGCGGGCGGCAAAAGCGGCGTACGCCACAGATTAAGCCTGGAAGAAGAATCCATCATCGAACAGGCGGGCGGGAAATTATTGCTGCTGCGTTTTACCGGGCCTTTGAGCTTCGGTACCGCGCGCGATCTGGCAACGCGGATGCAGGCGGCTTACAGCGGTTATGATCGCGTGGTTATCGATCTGACCGATACGCGGATGATGGATATCAGCATCATGATGGCGATGGCCGACATGATTGATGCGCTGACTGCGCAAGGGTGCCGCATTTTCATCAGCGGCACAGGCAATCCTGTTTATGAAGCGATGAGGGGGCACGCCGTACTGAAGGCCGTTCCGGAAGAAAATCACTTTATACGGCGAATGGATGCGTTGAAAGCGGCTACAATTTCTCAATAACCACGTTCTCATTCGTATAAACGCAAATATCTGCCGCAACTTTCATTGATTTGCGAGCGATGGCTTCGGCGTCCATGTCATTGCGGTCTATCAGTGCGCGCGCGGCGGCGAGGGCATAGTTGCCGCCGGATCCGATGCCGATGATGCCGTCTTCCGGCTCCACCACGTCGCCCGTTCCCGAAAGGATCAGGGAGTTTTCTTTATCGCATACGGCCATCATCGCTTCCAGCCGCCGCAGGTATTTGTCGGTGCGCCAGTCCTTGGCCAGCTCGACGCAGGCGCGCATCAGCTGCCCCGGATGGGCTTCCAGCTTCGCTTCCAGCCTCTCCATCAGCGTAAAGGCGTCCGCAGTCGCACCCGCGAAGCCGATGAGAATATTGTTGTCCTTGCCGATGCGCCGTACCTTGCGGGCATTGGATTTCATCACCGTGGGGCCGAGCGAGACCTGCCCGTCCCCGGCCAGAACCACGACATCATCCTTGCGTATCGCCAGTATCGTCGTCGATCGCCATATTTGCTTTTTCATAGATTTAGAAGCCAGATTTCAAGACCGGTTGTCAAGAACAAGATTTCCTAATTTTCAGGGATGATGTTCGCCGGGCGGGTCGAGGTTTTTTTATTCGATGGCGATATATCCAGTTTTTCCAGCGCATCCCCGATAGGAATGAACCAGTTCAGGCCACCCAGCGCATCTTCTGATATAAAAAATCCGAGCGTCGTTATCCCGATAATATTTCCATTCGCATCAATGATCGGCCCGCCGGAATTTCCGCCGTAGATATCGACGTCCGCCTGTATATAGGATTGCTTTTCGCGCTGCGTGAAACGAAGGGCGCTGACTATTCCCTTGGTAACCGTATCCTGCAGCTGCGCTAATCGCGGAGAGCCGATAGCGTAGACCTCATCCCCTACGGCAGGTAGGTTGGTTCGTACCGGCAATGTTACGATTTTCAAATCGTCAGGCATATGCTGAAGCTTTAGTAACGCAACATCGCGCCGGGCATCGCGCCACAATACGCCGGCGACCAGCTTCTCTTCCTTTCCGGACGTAACGACGCGTACCTGCGCGGCATGCCCCACGACATGCGCGTTTGTAATGATATGTCCCTGTTTCGTGATGAAAAAGCCGGATCCATGCCCGCTTGATGTCTGTATCAGAACGGTGGATTTAACGATATCCTCAAGACGCCCCGCAGCGGGGACGGATGACAGCGGCTGATTCGCGATTTCCACGTTTTCGCGCGGTTCGAATTTTATAGGCGCATCTTCTTCGGGATCATCGAATGTGCCGGGAATGTTTTGAGGCGGCGTTCCGAAGAATACGAGATCATGAAACTCGCTGTCTGCGCCCAGATTGTGGGCTGCGGCCGCGAAGGCTTCCTGCAGTAAAAGCTGTGCGCCCTCGTAATTGGCGTTTTGCAGCTGCCCGTATCCTTTTGTTTCCTTTTTGAGGATATTGCGGCGGTTCAGCATGTCATAGATCGTCCATTCAATCGTCACCGAGGCTTCCCCATGCACGCCGCGAAAAGCGCCCCACGCATTGCTCCGGCGGCAGGTATCAGACTTGATGTCCATGACGCGCGCGCCGACGGCATAGACGGCGCGCATCATGTCTTCTTCTTCATCGAACATGCGTCCCGGGTCGCCCGCCACATCATAGCCCTGGCCCACGAGCGTTTCGAAGAATATGCGGCGGTATTCATCATTGGGGAAGCTGCGGCCCGATACGCCCTGCTCTATTACGCCATAGGGGAGGTCGCAGAGAAAAAGACCGAGAAATCCTTTCGGGCTTTGCGACATGACAGGCGTGCCTGTAGGGACGGCAAAACGGATTTCGTTGAATCCGACCGGGGAGGGACGGGCCTCCGGCGGATTTTCATTTATTTCGGTCAGCGGCGTTTTTTCCACATGCAACCCGCTTGCGCATGAGAGCAGCGCGATGCTGCAAAGCAACAACAAAAAGATTGAAAATACGGATTTCATATCGGTATCTGGATCGTTCCTTCCGCCATTTCACACCAGATTGCGGCAGCGCACAAGCATACAGTAGGTATAATTCTCTCTTTCTTCATAATTTTATGGTTGAATTATAATAGACAGGGGCTATTTTTTCGCAGGGTATAGAGATGATCGACCAAGCAAAACTTAAACCGGTCAAACCGGACACGAGGGTAGAGCGCATAACGGATCTTCAGCCGGGCGACCTGCAGGATTTATGCGATGCCGCCGATGCCGCCATCAAGGCGGGAGGCGGGTTCGGGTGGGTAAAGCTGCCTGCGCGCGATATCATGGAGCGTTACTGGCAGGGCGTTGTCACCATGCCCGCGCGCCATTTGTTCGTCGCGCGCCTGGATGGCGTTATCTGCGGCAGCGTTCAGCTTATACATCCGCCCAAAAACAACGAGGCGCAGAGTTTTTCAGTTCATATGACGACGCATTTTATCGCGCCGTGGGCGCGCGGGCATGGGCTTGCGCGCATGCTGGTGGAGGCTGCGGAGAAACAGGCGGTCGCGGATGGTTTTTCCGTCATCAATCTCGATGTCCGGGAAACGATGGAGGCAGCGATCCAGCTTTATGAAACTTTGGGATATACGCAGTTTGGCATGAATCCCTGCTACGCGCGCGTTGATGGCAAAATTATCGCCGGCCGTTATTACGTCAAGGTTATCGATCCGCACATTCCCGCGCCGAAGATATAGGCAAGCGGGAAAGGTATTTATAGTCGCTTGAATTAATTCTGCCATCGCGATCCGCTTTCAGCGACTCGCGATGATGGCTGTAAAACGTCGAATTCTTAGTTCAAGTGATTATAGTAAAAAAGGCCGCATATCGTGGCCTTTTTGTTTTATGAATTTGGACGGGCCTATCCCTTTTTCTTTTTCTTCGCGGTCTTCCCTTTTTTCGAATCTTCGTCTTTATCGGAAGATTCTTCTTTGTCTTCATCTTCCTCCATCTCATCCAGATCGCCCAGGTCTTCGTCGTCTTCGATTTCGAGGTCCGGATCAGGCGTATCAAGATCTTCGTCTTCATCGTCGT
>JACQIJ010000210.1 GCA_016198545.1 Pseudomonadota bacterium | reverse complement strand
GGAAGTTTGATTAGTCCCTGTAGATTACTTTCAGGATTTCATACGATTTTTGTCCCTGCGGCGTATGGACCTCGACGCTGTCCCCGGTTGTCTTGCCGATAAGCGCTTTCGCGATAGGGGCGTTCACCGATATGCGGCCCGCCTTTGCGTCGGCTTCATAATGGCCGACAATCTGATAGGTCATTTCGACTTCCGTATCCTCGTCGATAAGTAGAACGCGCGCGCCGAACTTTACGCTTTCTCCCGATAGAGCCGCAGGGTCTATAATTTGCGCGGACGAGATGACGCTCTCCAGTTCCTTGATGCGCCCCTCGATGAAGCTCTGTTTTTCCTTGGCGGCGTGGTATTCGGCGTTTTCCGACAGGTCGCCGTGGGCGCGCGCCTCCGCAATCGCCTCGATGATATCGGGCCGGTCCTGGCTTTTCAGTTTTTTTAATTCCCCTTCGAGGGCCACATGGCCTTCTTTTGTCATCGGTATCTTATCCATCGTGCCGCTCCGTTATTACAAAAAAACAAACCCGCCGCGTGCGGCGGGCCGAAAATCTCATTATGAACAGATATATATACAAAACCTCTTATGGCGTCAAGGTTCAGGCGCGCTTGAGCGTCGGCTCAGCTTCTTCGGCGTCGCTCGATTCTTCCGCGCTGAAATAATCCTGCAACGGGACGACCTGGATTTCGCGCGCGCGCAGGGAACGTATTGCCTGGATGCCTGCGCGGGCGGAAGTTAGCAGCGTGTAGTAGGGGATCTTGTAGGTTAACGCCATCCGCCGGATTGATGTCGCGTCCGCGACAGATTGCGCACCTTTGGTCGTGTTGATGATAAAATCGATTTCGCCGTTTATGACGGCATCGACGATGTGCGGCTGACCTTCCATCACCTTGTTTATGCGCTGTACGTTCAGCCCCGCTTTCATCAGATGATCGCACGTTCCGCCCGTGGCAATCAGTTTGAATCCCATCTCCGCCAGTTCCGCCGCCAGCGGAACCAGACCGTCCTTGTCCTTGTCGCGCACGGACAGAAAGACCGTTCCTTCCGTCGGCAGCATGTTGCCCGCGGCGATCTGGGATTTCGCGAAAGCCTGCGCCATATCGCGGTCGATGCCCATGACCTCGCCAGTCGATTTCATTTCCGGTCCCAAAATAGGATCGACGCCATGGAATCGGTTGAACGGAAATACGGGCGCTTTCACCGATGTATGTTCCGTCGTCATGCCTTTCAGAAGGCCCTTGAAATCAGCCAGTTTTGCGCCCGCCATGATCCGTGCGGCGATTTTTGCGACCGGCGTGCCGGTGGCCTTGGCAACGAACGGCACGGTACGCGATGCGCGCGGGTTGACCTCCAGAATATAAACGTCGTATTCGCCGCTATCGCGGTTTTTCTTCAGCGCATACTGCACGTTCATCAGGCCGCATACTTTCAGGGCTTTTGCCAGCGCGATTGTCTGCCTCTCGATTTCCCGCACAGTCTTGTAGGGCAGGGAATGCGGCGGCAGGACGCAAGCGGAGTCACCCGAATGGATGCCCGCTTCCTCGATATGTTCCATGATGCCGGCGACATAGACTTCGTTGCCGTCGCACAAGGCGTCGGCGTCCACCTCTATTGCTCCGCGCAGATAGCGGTCCAGCAGCACGGGGGAATTACCCGATACATGCACGGCGCTGTGTATATATCGTTTCAGGTCTTCCATCGTGTGGACGATTTCCATGGCCTGTCCGCCCAGAACGTAGGATGGGCGGATGACGATGGGAAAACCCATTTTCTGCGCCGCTTCGACTGCTTCTTCCTCTGAGCGGGCAAGCGCGTTGTCCGGCTGGCGCAATTTCAGCTGTTTCACCAGTTTCTGGAACCGTTCGCGATCTTCGGCAAGGTCGATGGCGTTGACATCCGTGCCGAGAATCGGGATTTTCGCTTTCTGCAGCGCTTTGGCGAGGTTCAGCGGCGTCTGTCCGCCAAGCTGGACGATTACGCCCAGAACCTTGCCGTTTTTCATCTCGGTCTCGATCAGTTCGATTACGTCTTCAGCGATCAGCGGTTCGAAATACAGGCGGTCGGACGTATCGTAATCGGTGGAAACAGTCTCGGGGTTGCAGTTGACCATGATGGTCTCATAACCCGTCTCTTTCAGCGCGTAGGCGGCATGGACGCAGCAATAGTCAAACTCTATGCCCTGTCCGATCCGGTTCGGGCCGCCGCCGAGGATAATGATTTTTTTACGGTCCGTAGGCCGGCATTCGCATTCCCCGCCGCTTTCGTAACAGCTGTACATGTACGCCGTTTCTGACGGGATTTCGGCCGCGCACGTATCGACTCTCTTGTATACGGGGCGGACATTATGCTTATGCCGGGCTTTTCTTACGGCGTCTTCCTTCACCCCGGCCAGATCGGCAAGGCGTTCATCTGAAAATCCCATTTTCTTGAGATTGATCCATCCTTCCGCATCCGCGGGCAGACCTTCTTCCTTTATCCGCTTTTCAGCTTCCACGATATGATTGATACGCTCAAGGAACCACGGATCGATTTTCGTTATCGCGTGGATTTCATCGACCGGCAGGCCGTAGCGCAGAGCCTGCGCGACATAAAGGATACGCTGCGGCGTCGGCTTGGAAAGCGCAGCGCGGATCTGGTCTTCGTCCGGGCTTTTTCCGTTTTTCATGCCCGCGATGGGAATGGGGTTGAAGCCGTAAACTTTCTTTTCCAGCGAACGCAGCGCTTTCTGCATGGACTCCTCGAAACTGCGACCGATGGCCATGACTTCCCCGACCGATTTCATGGACGTTGTCAGGATGTTGTCTGTGCCGCGGAATTTCTCGAATGCGAAGCGCGGGATTTTCGTCACCACGTAATCGATGCTCGGCTCGAAAGACGCAGGCGTGCGGCCACCGGTAATGTCATTGCCCAGTTCGTCAAGCGTATAGCCGACTGCGAGCTTTGCCGCTATTTTCGCGATTGGAAAGCCCGTTGCCTTCGAGGCGAGGGCGGAAGAACGCGACACGCGCGGGTTCATTTCAATCACCAGCATCCGTCCGTTTTCCGGGTTGACGGCGAACTGCACGTTCGATCCGCCGGTTTCCACGCCGATGCCGCGCAGGACGGCAAGCGATGCGTTGCGCATAATCTGATATTCCTTGTCGGTCAGCGTCAGGGCGGGGGCGACGGTGATGGAATCGCCGGTGTGTATGCCCATAGGGTCTATATTTTCAATGGAGCAGATGATGATGCAGTTATCGTTTTTATCGCGCACCACCTCCATCTCGTACTCTTTCCAGCCGAGCACGGATTCCTCAACCAGAACCTCGTTGACGGGGGAGGCATCGAGCCCCTCGGTGATAATCTGCCTGAACTGCTCTTTGTTGTAGGCAACGCCGCCGCCCGTGCCCGCGAGCGTGAAGGATGGCCGGATGATTGCGGGCAGGCCGACAAACTCGAGTGCGTCAAGCGCTTCATCGTAATTGCGGGCGATGCGGCTGCGCGGGCTTTCCAGGCCTATGGCGTCCATGCACTCCTTGAACTTCAGGCGGTCTTCCGCGCGGTCAATCACATCGGCGCGCGCGCCGATAAGCTCAATGCCGAGTTTTTTAAGCGTACCGTTATTGTGCAACGCCATCGCCGTGTTCAGCGCGGTCTGTCCGCCCATCGTGGGCAGAAGGGCGTCCGGTTTTTCACGCTCCAGGATTTTGACTACGACGGCGGGGGTAATCGGCTCTATATATGTCGCATCGGCCATGCCGGGGTCGGTCATGATGGTGGCAGGGTTGGAATTTACCAGTACAACCCGGTAGCCTTCCTCCTTCAGCGCCTTGCAGGCCTGCGCGCCGGAATAATCGAATTCGCAGGCTTGCCCGATGACGATCGGGCCGGCTCCAATGATACAGATGGATTTTATGTCAGTGCGCTTGGGCATACTGAAACCAGAGGAATAAGGGATTTTTATCGGCAGGGCAATGTTTTATTGCGGGTTTTATGCCTGTTTTTTTCCGCTTGAATGAAGAGAGCTTGACAGGTTTTACCTATGACTGTTACGGTCAGATTTCAATCTATATGAAAAGTAGGAAGCGAAGCATGAAAAAACAGGTTGCTGGAAGAGCTCTTTTTGCCGGTACGGCAATTCTTAGCCTGGGGATGATTTTTCAGGCAGTTGATCCAGCCACCGTATCTTCGCAGGAACAGGAAAAGACGGTTTCAATCAGCGCATCCTTCCTGAAAGCGCACGGCGCAAAAATATGGGATGTTCCCGTCGAAAAAGAAATGGCCATGAAAGAAGAAGTCTATATGGCGCGCGAGGGCGAAACGCTAGCCGGCATCGCCGCGAACTTCAAGGGCATGATGGAAAAAGAAACCGATGCGGAAGCGTTGCAGACGCTCATCGGCGCTAACAAGGTCCAGAGCGGCCCTCTTAAGGCCAGACAGGAAATACATATTCCTGTCCGCGCGGACAAGACGATCCAGACCGTTCAGGTGTTTCCCGGTTTCAGATTGTGGGGGCTCGGCAGGCGTTTCATGGATAAAATGGGCGTATCCGATGTATCTGCCGCGAAAGACTCCATCAGAAAAGCCAATAATATCGATTTTATAAAAGAAGAGAATGTTGATCTGCTGGAAAAGGGACGGAAAGTGAAAATTCCGCTTGCTGACGGCACGCTGGAAACCGTTACGGTTGAAGCATCCGATGCGTTTCGTGGTTACGTTTCATATGTGCAGGCGAACAAAGCTTATTATAAGCCCGACGCGTCGGCGGAACGGATTGCCGCGGAAGTAGCGGCCCTGAACGGCTGGGATCTTGCGAAACTTGCTTCGGGCGAACAGGAGCCCGTGGATACGATCGTGACGGGCCTTGCGCTTCCCATAGCTGCCAATGAAGTCGATATGGATCCTCTTGGAGCGGGCGGAGACAGGCTTAAATTTTATCATGTTACGATCGAAAGAAAAGACGGCCATGCGGAAAGGATGTATCGGATAGCGCAGGCCGCCGCCGCTGCCCTCGATCCCGACGGGGATACGAAGCGTGTTTTGGCGTGGGATGAGGATATAATATCTTTCCAGAATGCAGGCATGGAAAGCTCTGCGCTGCGTAAGCTTATGAGAGAACCGGCAAACGTGGTTTTCAGCAACAGCGCGGCTTTTGAATTTCATGAGTCTGCCACGGACGCGGAGCGGCAGAAATACGGTCCGGCGGATTCCCTGATGGCCAATATTGTGCGCGCTCTTCCCTTGCTGGAGGCAGGAAGGCCTGCCGTGTTTGGCGCGGCAGGCGATTGGTATGTGGAAGGCAGCGGTCCTTATGCGCAGTCCTATCCGCTGATCCATTCACCGCGCGGATACATTGTAGGCGCCAGCGGAAAGTTTCCTTTTTTCGAGGGTCATAAAAACGATCTTTTCGTCGCTGATTTCACGCAGGCGGGCGCTGATGTGTGCGTACCGCAGACGCTGCTGAAAGACAAAAAACTTGAAGGCACATCCGCGCCGACGCAGGTTATGGGCGTTTTTTACGCAAAGCTGATGGAGAAATACGGGAACAGGCTCAGTCCCGAGGAAATCATTGCGGCTGTCCTGATGACAGCCCGGCGCGATTTATATGAGTTTCCTGCGGACGGAGAGGGGCAGCCGAAGCCTGCCATATTCAAAACCAACGGCGGCGCCTTGCCCTATCATCCGCGCTGCGGCGCCGGGTCTATGGATCCGGACAGGACAGTTAAGGCGTTGGACAGGATGGTTGAGATGAAAGCTGAAATGGAGAGGCCCGGCGGTTACTTCGCGCAGATATTTCCGTTGAATGATGCTGTCAGTGTCAAGGAGAAAAGAAAGGATGGTCAGTACGTTTACAGGGCCATGCTTCCGCGCAACGTGACTCTCGGCAAGATGATCTTTGTCCTGGCGCAGGAATCCGGTCAGCATGCCGACGTGAAGGTAAGAACACCTGCGGGATTTGAAATGATTCTTCCCCGGACGATAACCGGCGTTGTGTCAACCATGGTAATGGCTTATGAGGACATTCCGACCGGTGCATCGATTGAGGTTTCGTCGTCGCAACCTTTCGCGCAGGGCGCAGAGATTATTGTTCATGGGCTTGAAGACGGAAATATTGTACAGAAATTGCGTGACGAATTGCGCGCGAACGGGATCCTGCCGCAGCCACTGAAAATTCTTGATTTACCTGCTTTCAACCGGTGACAGCGCCGGCGCTTCATTTTCTTCCATCTCGATGAATTCCCCCTGTGCCGGGTCAAGGTGCAACAGGACGCTGTCTTCTATGTTGTGGATCCAGGCTTCGACAACAAGCGCATTTTCTTTCCTGGCGCTTCGGATGGCCGGGTAGGTCAGAAGATTGTGAAAGCTGCATTTGACGCATTCGCGTTCTGCCTGCCGTAGCAGCGCCTCGCTATCTTGCGAACGATCAAGTCTGTCCATGATAGGACCTGCGTTTTCCATCCAGGAGCGCACAGCGGAGCCGGCTGTTCCTTCGATATAGGCTCTGATGCCGCCGCAGTGCGTATGGCCCTTGACGATAACAGTTCCCACTTTCAGATCGCGGATGGCAAATTCTATGGATGCGGCGATGGCAGGAAGTACCGCGCCGGTCTTTTCCCATGCGGGGTCGTAGGGGGGGACAAGTCCGGCAATATGGCGGTGATTCAGCATTTCGCCCGGCTCGGCCTTGAAAATCATGCTGGCCGATACGCGCGAGTCGATGCAGCTTATGATCAGGATTTCAGGTCTCTGTCCGTTCGCAGCCAGAGAGCGCATGGTACCCTTGCGGTCGGCAGTCGGCTTGAATTTTGTGTAGAAGCGCCGTATTAGCCTGTCGCGTATCGTCTCTTTTTTTGTCATGGCAGTTTAACGCATCATATCCACGAATCTTTCGAACAGGTAATGACTGTCGTGCGGGCCGGGAGATGCTTCCGGGTGATATTGCACTGAAAACACAGGTTTGTTCTTTAGCCTTAAACCTTCATTTGATCCGTCAAAAAGACTGACATGCGAAACTTCTGCTTCTTCGGGCAGCGTGTCGGAGATAACGCAGAAACCGTGGTTTTGGCTGGTAATTTCAACTTTTCCCGTTCGCAGATCTTTCACCGGCTGGTTTGCGCCGCGATGTCCCAGATGCATTTTCTTTGTCTGGCCGCCGAGGGCCAGCGCCAGTAGTTGATGTCCCAGACAGATTCCAAACAGGGGCTTTCCGCTTTTTAACAGTTCCTGAATGACGGGAACGGCGTATTTGCCGGTGGCCGCCGGATCGCCTGGGCCGTTGGACAGGAATATACCGTCTGGCTTCATTGCCAGAATGTCATTGGAGGGGGTTGAGCAAGGCACGATTGTTACTTGGCATCCGGCGGCGGCAAGATAACGCAGGATATTTTGTTTCACGCCGTAATCGATGGCGACAACGTGATATTTTCCCTTGTTGCCCCATTCATAAGATTTTCTGCATGTTACTTCCTTCGCCAGATCCATGCCGTCGATCCCTGGCCATGCGGCGGCCTCCGCCTGAAGCGCGGGAATATCGAACTTCCCGTCGGGCGCGTGGCAGATAACGCCTCCCGGCGCGCCTTTGTCCCTTATTCTCTGGGTCAGCGCGCGCGTGTCCACATTTGTGATGCCGATTAAGGAGTTAGTTTTAAGCCACTGGTTGAAATGGCTATTGTTGCGCCAATTTGAAGGAGGCGTAATATTCTCCCGTACGATCAGGCCGCGCGCGGCGGGTTTTGCGGATTCGATGTCGTCAGGATTGGTTCCCGTATTTCCTATGTAGGGAAAGGTAAAGGTGATTATTTGCCCGGCATAGGAAGGATCGGTCAAGATTTCCTGATAGCCTGTCATTGACGTATTGAAGCAGATTTCGCCGGCGGCCTTCGATTCCATGCCGCAACCGTGGCCCCAGAAAATGCTGCCGTCCGCCAGCGCGATAACGCCTGTTGCATTTCGAGGCTGCTTTATATTAGATGAAACGGTCATGCTGAAGCCTATTTAGTAAAGCTTTTGCGCGAAAAAGGGAAGCAGAAACATGGATAAACGCACGGAATTCACTACCGCCCTGAAAGAGGCGGTAAAAGCCCGGGACGAAATTGCAACCGGGACTGTACGGCTGATTATTGCGGCATTAAAGGAACGGGATATCAATGCTCGCGGTTCGGGCCGTGCGGAGGGCATCAATGACTCTGAAATAATGTCGATGCTGCAGGGTATGATAAAGCAGCGGCAGGAATCGGCGGAAACCTATGCCAAGGCGAACCGCCCCGAACTGGCTGATCGCGAAAACAAGGAAATAGAAGTCATCAAGCGTTTCCTCCCCAAACAGATGAACGACGACGAAGTGAAGAAGGTCATAGACGGGCTTATCAACGACATGAATATCCGCGATGTACGGGAAATGGGCAAGCTGATGGCCGAGCTGAAGACCCGTTACGCGGGGCAGATGGACATGGGCAAGGCCAGCGGGATGGTTAAGGAACGGTTGGCGTCCTGACGGCGGTTACCTGACTTCAGGCTTAGCGATCGCCTCTTTGAATTTACTCCGCATGGCCCAGACGGACCGGGCCATTATCAGGAAGCACAGGCCAAAACCTCCAAAAGTTACTCCCGCCTTGCGCAATTCTTCTGTTCCTTTTTCAACGGCTTCCTGCGCTTTGTTTTTGGCGCAATAGCCAATTCTCTCTTCAGGCGCGGCAACGGGCAGGGCTTTCCTGCACGCATCTACGAATTTTTGCGACAGCGTTCCCATATAAGCCCTATCCGCGCTTTTCGCGCGTATGGTCTCCATAGCTTTGTATGCCGAAAAAGAAAGGGCTGCATTTATAGTGAACATAGCCACCAGAAAACAGGCGCCAAACGTTGCATTTTGAATATTTTTTTTAATTGAATCCATTTCTTCCTGCTTCATGGCACATTTTCTAGCATGGCGGTCGGCTGCTATGTCATTTCAGGCGGACGGGGGTTTGTCGGCGTATTCGCGTATTTCTCTCTCCGGAAGAGATTGTAGGTCATGATGCCGCTTGCCAGCGTGATAACGCCGTTCATCATGCCTTCCTGCGAGGCGTATTCCTTGTTTTCCTGCAGGACCTGTTCCAGCCGCCGTTCTGCGCATCTGTCGATAATCGATTGCTCGGCTTCTGCAGTTTTTTCGCTCCGGCATTGGCTCTTGAAATCGTCCAGAAGGGCTTGCCTGTATTTTTCGACGTTGTTGGTCAAATCCTGCATTAGGGCATAGGCCTGCCATGTCCCGTAGCTGCTGTACAGGCAGAAACCCGCCAAAAGAGTTCCTAAAAGCCCGTCGACCCATTTGTTTTTGCACGCGTTGTTCACGACCGAACCTTTCCTCCCTTTGAGGATGCGGTGATAT
>JACQIJ010000209.1 GCA_016198545.1 Pseudomonadota bacterium | reverse complement strand
GCTTCGTCACTACGTTCCTCGCAGTGACGAACACATTATCGTCATTGCGAGGAGGGCGAAGCCCGACGAAGCAATCCAGTCTTTTCTTGTGGCTCTCTGGATTGCTTCGTTCCCGCTGGTCGCTCGCAATGACAAACAATATTCGTCATCCCGGAGAAAGCCGGGATCTATTAAATAATCATGACGCACACAACGATTTTTATGATGCTGTGATGCCGCTGTGTTCGTTGTGGTAAGTAAGCGCTGCGCGCTTTCCGGGATGACGGTTGTTTCTTTTCGTTCCTTCGCGTCTTCGTGTTAAAAAAGTTCTTCCCTCACCCGGCCTCACGATGTTCGGCCACCCTCTCCCCAAGGGAGAGGGTTATTTCTCATCCCCCATCTTCAACGCCGCGATGAAGGCGGACTGGGGGATTTCAACGGAGCCGTACTGGCGCATCTTTTTCTTGCCCTCTTTCTGCTTTTCGAGAAGCTTGCGCTTGCGCGTGACGTCGCCGCCGTAGCATTTTGCCGTGACGTCCTTGCGCAGGGCGGAGATGTCCTCGCGCGCGATGATCTTGCCGCCGATGGCCGCCTGCACGGCGATCTTGAACATCTGCCGCGGGATCAGGTCTTTCAGGCGTTCGCACATGTGCCGCCCGCGCCGCTCGGCCTGCGCGCGGTGGACGATCATCGACAGCGCGTCCACGGGCTCCTGATTGACAAGGATGTCCATTTTCACGAGGTCGCCCCCCAGGAACCCGTCGAGATGGTAGTCGAAGCTGGCGTATCCGCGGCTGATGGATTTCAGCCGGTCGTAGAAGTCGAACACGATTTCGTTCAGAGGCAGGCGGTAGATCAGCATCGCGCGGTTTCCGACATAGGTCAGCTCTATCTGCACCCCGCGGCGCTCCTGGCACAGCTGCAGCAGGCTGCCCAGATATTCGTCGGGGGTCATGATGGTGGCTTTTATCCACGGCTCCTCGATTTTCTCGATGCGCGTGATCTCGGGCATGTCGGCGGGGTTGTACAGCTCCAGATGTTCGCCGTTGGTCAGGTGGATGTGATAGACGACCGACGGCGCGGTGGGGATAAGCTCCAGGTCGAATTCGCGTCCCAGCCGTTCCTGTATGATTTCCATGTGCAGCAGGCCGAGGAAGCCGCAGCGGAACCCCATGCCGAGCGCCTGCGAGCTTTCCGGCTCGTAATGCAGTGCGGCGTCGTTGAGTTTCAGCTTGCCGATGGATTCGCGCAGTTTTTCAAACTCGCTGCTGTCCACCGGGAAGAGGGAGCAAAACACCATCGGTATGCTGGGCTTGAAGCCGGGCAGGGCTTCGGCGCTGGGCGCGCGGTCGTCGGTGATCGTGTCGCCGACCTTGGTGTCGGCGATATCCTTGATGGCGGCGGTGATGAAGCCCATCTCGCCGGGGCCGAGTTCGTCCAGCATCACTTTTTTTGGCGTGAACATGCCTACGCGCTCCACCTCGCGCGCAGCGCCTGTGCCCATGAAGCGTATTTTCTGCCCCTTGCGCAGGTATCCGTCGACCACGCGCACGAGAATAACGACGCCCAGGTAGGAATCGTACCAGCTGTCGACCAGCAGAGCTTTTGTCGGCGCATCGTAGTTGCCTTTCGGCGGCGGCAGGTATTTGACAATGGCTTCCAGCAACCCGTCGATTCCGATGCCCGACTTGCCGGAGCACAGCACGGCGTTGGATGTATCGAGGCCGATGACGTCTTCTATCTGCTGTTTCGCCTTTTCCGGCTCGGCGGCGGGCAGGTCGATTTTATTGATGACCGGGATGATTTCATGGTTGTTGTCGATGGCCTGGTAGACGTTGGCCAGCGTCTGCGCCTCAACGCCCTGCGAGGCGTCCACGACCAGCAGCGATCCTTCGCACGAGGCAAGGGAGCGCGAGACTTCATAGGAGAAGTCCACGTGGCCCGGCGTGTCCATCAGGTTGAGCTGGTATTCAATGCCGTCCTTCGCCTTATAGGCAAGGCGCACCGTCTGCGCTTTGATGGTGATGCCGCGTTCGCGCTCGATCGCCATGTTGTCGAGCACCTGCTCGACCATTTCCCGCGCCTCCAGCCCGCCGCAGGTCTGGATCAGGCGGTCGGCAAGGGTGGATTTCCCATGATCTATATGGGCGATGATGGCGAAGTTGCGTATCTGTTCCAGCGGCTTACTCATGGGTCGGGAAGATAAGCATTTTATGTCCTCAGGGCAATGAAGATTTGCCTTGTCCCAAGGGCTTATGCTAGGTATTTAAAAATATGAAAAAGAATGGGGGCGGCAATGATTCGCACAGAGAAAGCTTTTCGGCTCCGGGCGGCTTATTGGGTTATGGCTTCGTCGGTTCTGATTGGCGGGCTTGAGGCGGACAGACGCCTGTCAGCGGCGCCGGAGGAATCCGTCGTCGGAAAGGCGGTCAGGGCGTGGAGGGGCGCCAGTTGCATTGACGCGAAGACCCTCCATCATCCCGTGTGGCCGGCTCAGAAACAGCTGGCGAAGCTGTACAAGGATATTTCCCGCTCCCCGACGGCAAAGGCGATCGTCGATACGGCCCTGCGCGATGGGACAAAGTATTGCTTTTATGATCCGACGGTAAAAGTACCATCCCGTTGCGGGAAGAAAGCACTCGGTATTTTTGATATCCGTGAGAATGAAGTGGATATCGATCCGGAAAAGGATCGTTCGGAAGAATTCATGGCCACGATATTTCTTCATGAAACCCGCCATAAAATACAGACGATCAACGGACAGGATACACGCGCCATAATAAACGTCTTTCCCTGGTCGCGGATTTCCTATGACATGTTTATGGAGGCCGACGCCCGCGTCATGACGATTGTGGTTGCTCATGAACTGGAGCAGGCGGGCTTGCCCGGCTATATGCAGGATTTACGCAGCGATTTGGGGCACGCGGACATGGTCGGGTCATTTGAGGATGTTCTCGCAAGCGGCGGCGGCATGAAGAAGGCCATCGGCAATTCGGTCCTGATATTCGTACGCAAATCCATCCTCCTGCCTGCCTATACCAACAAGATGCAGGACTGGATTGAAAGAACGGGCTTTCATCCGGGCCCGGATGAAAAGGGCGTCGATCTCATGACGGCGGAGTTTCTAGCCCCTCTCGGCTGGGCCGGCGCCTATGGCAATTACATGGATGCCGATTTGGTCGCGGCGCTGCGGGAAAGCTTCACGGAGGAAGACCATAAGGCATTGCTTACGGCCCGCGCCCGCGTCGGCGGCGTTTGGGGCGAGGCATGCGGACGGCCTGCGCCCGCGTCCAGTTGAAGGATTGATGCCGCTCTTCAAAAAACAAACCCTCCCGGCGGTGAAGCGGGGAGGGCGTTTATTGAGATATAATCCGTTGTCTGTTTCAGACCATGCCCGTTGGCGTCGTCGGCCCGTTGTTGGCCAAGGCGGGCGATGCGACCTGAGGCGCGTTGATGTTGCGCTGTGCCGGCAGCAGGCCCGGCACCCCGGCGTCGGCCAGCTGATTATTATCCAACGCCCTTGCATCTTCGGATAACTGCTTGCAGAGAGTGCCGCCGCAAATGTTCTTTCCAAGCACGCTTTCCTGCGCATAAAGACGCGTCATGCGATCAAGAAGTCCCTTGTCTGTCTGACTGTACTCTGCTTTCAATGGCATATTTTCACACTCCCCTTTGGTCGTCGTTGTCGTACGCCTTGTGAAGGATAAGGGGGAAATAATCCCCGGACACTGCTTGGCCCGTTTCCTCATCCATCTGTACCATCATGACCTGAAACGCATTATGCATGTGTTTGGTCAGACGTTCCGGGACTCTTGCCCCGAATGACCGGACATCGCCATCGTTCATGACAAAGTCCAGTGTTCTTGTGTTCAGATCAAATTCCAGCCACGAAAGCCTGTTTTCAAATGACTTGCTGTGAAACACATAAACCTCGGCATTGTCGTTTACAACAAGGTCAACCTTGAAGTCCTTGCCGCCGGGTAACGCTTTTCCGCCAGTCGTTTGGGGGGTGTTTTTCGTGGCCATCTGAACCGCTGTCCTCATCTGTTAACACACCCCGTTATTCTATGCGGTTCGTATATTCTATTCAACTCCACTTTCCTTAATATATGGTTAATTTTTTACCATAATTTTATTACGGAGCCGCCGCAAGGCCTGCCGGCACTACCGCAGGCTTGGGGTTGGCTTCTGGCTCATGAGCGGCGCCGTGCAAGCCCTCCATTACCCGCGCATGTGCGGGGTCGCCGGCGCCGAACAGGTCGAGTTCCTTCAGCTTTTCAGGCAGAAAACTCTGAAACCAGCTTATGGCGCGGTCGACAAGCCCGCCCGCGGCTTTGAGAAATGTCTGGCTTATAAATGTCATTATTCTTTCGGCCGCGGTCGCCAGCTTGTCCCCCGCCTGGCCCATGAATTTACCGACCGTGTCATCCCATGCCTTGGAAAGCCGGTTCTGGACGTGCTCGGCTATCGGGTCGAATACGCTCATCAGTCCTTTTTCTTTTTTCTGCTTATCGGTCATTTTTTCCTCCTCCGTTTTTTGTTTTTTCAGTGAACCGTTTTTCCGGCGTTCGTCCCCCTGACCGTAAAGGGCACGAGTTTGAACCCGGCTATTTTTTCCTCTTCGCGGTCGATAAGGCACAGGGCCGCTTCCCGTACTTTTTCAAGTTTTCCGCGAATGTTTTCCGGCGCGGTCATGCCGAAATCCTGCTCCTCTCCGCTGTCGCCCACGAATACGATGTGGCCGCTTCCGGCGTGGTATTCAATGTTGCGGACGGGGAACGCGAAAGGCTTCTGGTGCATCACCATGATCTGCCCCTTGCCGTTTACGGCGATATCGGCCGCCATTTCGGTCAGTACGGAATCCTCAAAGGGGTTTTGCGCTTTTGTCATTCTGGACTCTGTCATATTTTTACTTCCTTTCATCTTTTATCGTTTATGACGGCGTCAGCGCCGGCACCGGGTTGGCATGCGCCGCAACCGGGCCTTTTTTCTCTTCGTCGAACATGCCTTTGGGCATCAGGAAGGCCAGCGCCATGACAGTCACGATGGCGCCAAAAACCGTGCCCAATATCTTGTTTCCGTCATCCGAGGACATGCCGCCCATCAGGCCGCCGAGCACGACGAGCCCCATCGGCAGCAGCATGGATTTATCCAGCTTGTCCAGGCCCAGCATGTTCATGAATCCGTTTTCAGCGATGTCGTGTGCGGCGTTTTGCGCCTTGTCCTTCAGTTCTCCGGCCTTTTCCGCGGTGGCATGCGCGAAATTCCTGGCTCCGTCCACTCCTTTGTGAAGGGTTTCCGAATCAAGGGAAGGCACGATGCCTGCTGTCGTCAACCGTCCGTCGGGTTTGATTTTCTGAAATTTCTCTTGGGCTTTGTCGGTAAGAGACTTCGCGCCTCCCTTTACTTGCGCAAGAAGATTCTCGCTTGCGGCGGGGGGCGCGGTTTCCGTCTCTGATCCATTTGTAGATGGAGTATCTTCTCCTTCCCCGTCGTTCTGAAAAAGTCCCGATGCCGTGATCGTGCCCTTCACGATTGGAGACTTGGACATGGTCTTTACAATCTGTTTTGCTCCGTCCGCCGTCGTTTCCGGAGCGATGCCCGTTTCTTCGGAAAAAGCCGTTCCTGCCGACGTTACGCCGTCCTTGATGTGTTTCAGGCTCTTTTGCGAAACGTCGATTGTAGGGCCGACCGCCTCGGCGGCGGCATGAAACGCCGTCGGCATGGTATGACGCATCACCGTTGCGCCGAGATTGAGGCCCAATCCGCCCAACCGGACGCCGTTTCTTACGATTTCCTTTGTAACCGTGCTGCCTGTCAAGGAGTTATCGATTCCCAATGCCCCTGCGGCTGCCCCGCCCGCGATGACGGGGTGTTTTAAAGCCATGCCGGCGCTTCGGAACATTTTCTCCACAGCGTTTCCTGCGAAGTCCGGGACGTACTGTTTAAGATAAAGCCCGGCCGTATCCAGCACCGTGGCCGCTTTTATTCTTGCGGCCTGATAACTGTATCCTTTGAGAATAACCGCTTCCCGCGAAGCCTTCCACGCGTCCATAAGCGATAAGCCGCCTTTTTGCAGCTTGTTGATTGTGCCTCCCACCGGCAGGAGCATTTCTCCGCCTGCCAGCGCGGCATTCTCCATGAAACCTTCCGCTTTCAGAGGGGCGCCGTAGTGAACAGTTTCATAGTCCTTCTGGCGTTCTGCGTACCAGCCCCTGATGCTTGTTATCGGATCCCATTCCTTGCCTGTGAAGTGAAGGGAAAACGAAGATTTTCCCAGAAGGCGGGGGCTGTTATCGGCTGCATCCAGTACGCCGCCTACGATCAGCGATGTTAGCCCTGCTGAGGCATTTCCGAGACCCTTGTCGGTCAAACGCTCAAGGTGCCTGATATAGCTGGCTGCGCCCTTTACTTTTTCCCAAAGGCCTTGGGAAACTTCAGTCTTTTCCACTTTCGGAGCTTCTACATCCGCCATAACACACCTCTATATTCAACGCGCCTCTTATTTATATATGTTAAGTTTTTATATTTCCTTAACTTGAGTATATAATAG
>JACQIJ010000224.1 GCA_016198545.1 Pseudomonadota bacterium | reverse complement strand
GGCGCAGGCGACCAGGGCATCATGTTTGGATATGCCTGCCGCGAAACGGACGTTCTGATGCCTGCGGCGATTCACTTTTCGCACAATATCCTTCGTTCGCTGGCCGAAGCGCGGCATTCCGGCGCGTTGGCGAAGCTGGGCCCGGACGCAAAATCGCAAGTATCGCTCGAATACCGCGATGGCAGGCCTGTGCGCGCCACGTCGATCGTTGTCTCCACGCAACATGATGCAAGCCTGTCGCAGAAGGACGTGCGCGAGATGGTGCGCCCGCATGTCCTTGAAGTGCTGCCTGAGGGCTGGATGTGCGACGAAAAAGACTTTTACGTGAACCCGACAGGCCGCTTTGTCATCGGCGGCCCCGTAGGCGATACCGGCCTGACCGGACGGAAAATCATCGTCGACACCTATGGCGGTTCCTGTCCGCACGGCGGCGGCGCATTTTCGGGCAAGGATCCCACGAAGGTCGACCGTTCCGCGGCCTACGCGGCGCGCTACGCGGCAAAAAACATCGTCGCGGCAGAATATGCGGAAAAATGCACGGTGCAGCTCTCATATGCCATTGGCGTGGCGAAGCCCCTGTCCGTTTATATCAACACGCACGGCACGGGAACCGTGCCCGAAAGCGAACTCGTTAAAGCTTTGGGAAAGGTGTTCGATCTCAGCCCGCGCGGAATCCGCGAGCATTTGAGACTCCGCCGCCCGATCTATGCCCGCACGGCGGCCTACGGCCATTTCGGCCGACAGCCCTCTCCCGACGGCGGCTTTTCGTGGGAGAAAACGGATATGGTCGATGCGCTGCGGAAGGAAATTGGGTGATTTAGTTTTACTGACATCTTGTTATATTTTCTCTATATATCTCTCTTAGCAGGAGAAGTAGACATGAATCGTATGAGTTTAAGTAATATTTTTGCAGACATCGGTTTTGAACAGTTTAGACATCTGACTTCTGAGTTTATCCTTGCCTTCGAGGGCCATGACACGTCGAATGAGATCACTCTAGACGTCTGCCTGCTGGATAAATTGCCGCTGATAAGCTCATTTATTGAAGACGAAGAGATTCAGAAATACATCGACGGCTTTCATGACGATGCGACCATAGTCAAAACTGGCTCTATAGCTGACCTGAATCAAACAGCATGGAACCAGTCTGCCTACGCCGTTATAACGGTACGTGACACCTCTAATCACTATTGGGGACAAATTGAATTTAAAGGTAAGCAAGCAAAAACCGCTACCTATTATCTTCAGGCAAAGAATGGCTCTGCAATACTCGAAAATATTAACCGTGATCACCCCTTGATGTTTAGGGGAGATGGTTTTGGCAGACACTGTTACTGACAAACGTCGCCTCTACGGCCGCAAACAGACCCGCCCGCCGAAAGGCGAGCGAAAAGAGGCGCTGGAGTGTTTGTTACCCCGGCTTGAAATCAAGTTACCCCCTCACCCGTCCTCGCCCGCGGCTCAGACTCCCTCTCCCCCGTGGGGAGAGGGTTGGGGTGAGGGAGGTGAGGGAGGTGAGGGGGGCGAGAAATGGCTTGAAATCGGGTTCGGGAACGGCGAACACCTGAAAGGCCTGATGGAACGCCATCCCGGTCGCTTTTATATCGGCGCGGAGCCGTTCATCAACGGCATGGCTGCATTCCTGCGTTCCATCAAGGACGTGCCGCACGACAATATCCGCGTCTGGATGGATGATGCTATTATACTGGCCGATGCGATGCCGGACGAATATCTGGACGGCATCTATATTCTGAACCCCGATCCGTGGCCGAAAACGCGCCATCACAAACGCCGCATCGTCTCACAGGGAAACCTGACGAAATTCGCGCGCATTCTTAAACCCGGAGGCGCGCTGATCATGTCCTCCGATGTCGATGATCTGTCCGAATGGATGGTAACTCAGGCATCAAACCACCCGGCTTTCGAGTGGACAGCCGAACGCGCCGGCGACTGGCACACCCCGCCGCCGGACTGGATAAAAACCCGCTATGAAACAAAGGGCGCGGATGCGGGCCGGAAACAGACATACCTGGTTTTCAGGAAAAAAGAGAACGCCGAATAAAAGCCCTATTCCATTCGCCTTTTTACGGATTTTGATTGAGTAACATCGGCCCCGCGCAGATAGAGGGGCTGCGGCGGGGGAAGGCTTGAAACATCATCCGCGCCGGCATATAAATCAGCCGCCATACGCGCCATCACGCGCGGATCCGGCAGATCGAACCCGGAAACCACGCTGAAGACCGCCGCGCCCTCCTGTTCCCTGTGAAATCTGACTGCCGCATCCCCGGCAAGAGTAATGTTTTTTCCTTCCATCATATCCATGATAGATGCGCCGCCGCCCGCGAATGGCGCGGATTGCGGCTTTGCATCGTGCGCAAAGAATTGCGCGTAATAATCGCTGCGCTTTGTCTCCAGAAGAATGCACAGATCAGCATTTTTTGAACCGCCTGAAAAATACTGCGCCGCCAGAACATCAAACGTCGTCAGCCCGACAACCGGGATTTCCAGAGCCAGCGCCATGCCCCGCGCCGCGGAAAGGGCAAGCCGTATCCCTGTAAAGGCGCCGGGCCCGACCGTCACGCACAGGGCATCGAGACCGGCATAATCCCTGCCCGCGGCCCGCATGACCCGTTCGATCATCGGCACAAGATGTTCCGCCTGCCCGCGCTCCATAACAACGATTTCATGGAATGTCTCCTGCGTTCCCGAATCATAAAACGCGGCGGAGCAGCCCTGCAAGGCTGAATCAAAGGCCAGAACGCGGCAATATTTTTTCATCAGACAATTTTGCAGACTTCGTCAAACCCGAAGCGCGGGCCGCGCGGATGCGTACCCTTACCCGGATCGCCGTAGCCGATATTGCACAGAAAATTGACTTCAACGTCCTGATCAGGAAAAAAAGCTTCCCTCACGCCCTGTTTTTTAAAGCCGGACATCGCCCCCGTATCAAGCCCCAGCGCCCGGGCAGCCAGCATCAGATATGCCCCCTGCAGGGTCGCATTCCGAAAGGCCGTTTCCTTTATGAAAGCATCCTTCCCGGCATACCAGCTTTTAGCATCCGTATGCGGAAACAGCCGCGGCATATGTTCATAGAATTTCAAATCGTCGGCAATGATGACCGTAACGGGCGCCGCCATCGTCTGCTCGACATTCCCTGCCATCAAATGGGGCTTCAGACGCTCCTTCGCCTCCGGCGATTTTACGAATACAAAGCGGGCAGGACAGCAATTGGCGCTGGTCGGCCCCCACTTCGTCAAATCATATAGCGCCTGGAGAAGAACATCGGATACATCCTTTTTCTCCCATGCATGAAGGGTACGGGCCTCCCGGAACAGTATGTCGAGAGCCTGATCATCCAGAATCTTGCCTGCATTGGTCATGAACTATCCTTATCCTCCTCTCCGCGCAATTTAAGCTATTGAGCCAAAAGGTCAATCTTTTGATAAAACTGGATTTTTTATAAGGAGGGTTATATATTCCCCCTTATGCCGCGCATTCATTTTTTAGCCCCTGTCCTTATGGTTTTGCTGACGGCCTTCCACGCGCAAGCCGCAGAAACCGTCCTGCCGCAGGACAACAGCTCCGCCGTCATTTTTGTTTATCACATGGTGGGAGAGGACCAGTACCCGTCCTCCAGCATCCGCACCGAACAGTTTGAATCGCACATCAGGGAATTACAGGACGGAAATTACAACGTAATGTCCCTGCCCGGCATCGTCGCGGCCCTGAAAGCAGGCACAAGCCTGCCAGACCGGACGGTAGCCCTGACATTTGACGGCGCTCACAAATCAATCCTTGAGAACGCTGCTCCACTGCTTTTACAAGCAGGCATTCCTTTTACCCTGTTCCTGCCCACGGACTATCTTGACCGCGCTTCAAACCAGTACATGAACTGGAGCGACGTCAAAAAACTGGCGCGCAACAAGCTTGTTTCCCTGGGACTGCATCCGGCAGCCTATGCGCATCTCGTCCATGAAAACGACGAGGAAATCCGCCGCCAGATAAACAATGCCCGCGCCCGCGCCCGCGATATGCTGGGATCGGAGCCTACATTGTTCGCCTATCCCTTCGGGGAATACAGCGCTAACTACCGGAATATCGTTGAAGCTTCCGGATTCGAAGCCGCCTTTGGCCAACAATCGAGCGTCGCCTATACAGGTTCCGACATGTTCACCTTGCCGCGTTTTTCGATGACGGAAAGCTACGGCGGTCTTGACAGGTTTGAGTTGACCGCGCTGGCCCTGCCGCTGCCTGTAACTGATGTGGAGCCGAAAGACGCATACATGCCCGCTGCCCGGCCTGCCATCGGCTTTACGGTCGAGGGGGCGCTTAAGGATGCCCTGCCGTCTCTGTCCTGCTTCGCCACAGGCATGGGCGCGCCGCACATAGAAAAAATAAGCGGTCTGCGCGTTGAGTTGCGCCTGGAAGGGGAGTTTGAGGAAGATCACGCCCGCATCAACTGCACCCTGCCCGGTACATCGCCGGAACCGGGAGAGCCGCAAAGATGGCGCTGGTTTGGCATGCTGCTGACGATCGCATCCGTGGAGAAATCCGCCTCCGAAACGAACCTTGAGCAAAGCCGGTAATAAGAGGGGTTTCAGACAGCTTCGACTGAGCGCACTTCCGGGACGTAGTGCCTGAGCAGGTTTTCAACCCCGTTTTTCAGCGTCATGGTTGAACTGGGGCACCCTGCGCATGCCCCCTGCATGCGCAGATAGACAACACCGTCCTCGAAACGCACAAAGGATATGTCGCCGCCATCCTGCGCAACGGCGGGACGGACGCGGGTTTCAAGTATTTCCTTTATCTGCAGCGTCGCCTCGTTATCTTCTCCCCCGGCGGCAGCATTATCCGAAACAGCGCGCACCCCCTCCTCCGAACAGTCGATAACCGGCATGCCGGAGAGGTAGTGATCCATGATCGCCGCCATAATTCCTGTTTTCAAAAGCGACCAGTCCTTGCCGGGAACTTTTGTCACGGAAATGAAATCCGCGCCGAAGAAAACGGACGCCACTCCTTCAAGGCCGAATAGACAGCGACCCAGCGGCGAGGGCATCGCATCCTCATACGAATGGAATTCGGCCACCCCCTTACCCAATACAGGGCGGCCCGGAAGAAATTTCAGGGTTTGCGGATTGGGCGTCTGCTCGGTCTGTATGAACATAACAGACACAGATAGCTTGACGGGGCTGGAAAATCAAGCGATCTCGTCTATTTTCTGCGGATCCAGATGGCCCGGGACAATGACAACCGGTACGCGCAGCCGCCCCAACCCCTTGCCCGTGAAATGACTGACCAGCGGCCCTGGCCCGCCACCCTGCGTCCCCCCGCCCAGAATCAACATACGAATATCGGTGTCCTCGTTTATGATTTCGAGTATGGTATCTTCCTTGCTGCCTTCCCGCATGTAGAAAGCCGGGATATGGCCATTCAGATCGTTTACCTTCTTTGCAATCGCCTGGAGGTTTTTTTCAGCTTCGGTGCGTTGCTCGCGGCGCATCATATCCTCTATTTTATTCCAATGCTGAAAATCCTCGAAATCGGATACGTGTAAAATCGCCAGCCGCCCGCGCACAGAAGCGGCCAGCCGCGCGGCGTAACGCAAAGCGACGGAAAACTCCTCGGTCTCATCATAAACGACAAGATACACCCCGCCGTCACTGTCGCGGCGCCCCCGGCGGCGGCCTTTCGTGCCACCCTCAGCAGAAGCATTATCGGATACGCGTCTTTTACGTTTCTCAGCCATGATAAAACCCCCTAGTTCCGGCGGGAGATCGCATAAGCCATCCACCCCGCCAGCATCGCCATCATGATGGTAACCAGTCCGTACGCAAACCCGTTCGTATAGGCGAAAAGCTGCAGCCACGCGCTGAACCCGACCTGCCCGACGCGCAGCGCGGTTTCCTGGCGATCAATAATGTTTCCGTCCCTGAAAAGATAGGCATCAATCTTGTAGTCGCCTGTCGGCACGTCCGGCGGGACATAAAAATCCGCACGAAAAAAATCCCCGTTCAGAAAAACGATATTGCGCGGCGACAAGGGATAATGCCCCTGGGACTGCTTATTGCGGATCAGCCCCTCCCTGAAAGCCTTCACGGTTTCGGCGTCTTCTCTCCCGAAATGCGAAAAAGTGAAAGAATCAAGGCCTATCCCCTGCTCCCGCAAAACATCCGGCATCGCAATCGCGGAAAGAGGTCTCCCAATCGCGATATCGTAATAAACGGGAACGTCTCCGAAAGTAACGGATGCATAGTTCGTCCAGACGCCCATGACCTGCCTTCTGTGCCGCGCAACCATCGAACGGCGGGGGCCGCGGATGACGACGACGACATCTCCATCTTCCCTCTTCATTCCGAACAAGGCCAATTTCGCCCCATTGAATCCGGTTGTGATGTCAACATGGTCGCTGGCCAAATCCACGGTCACGATACTGTTATCGTAGCTCTTCGCCATTGCGGGAACAGCGAGGGTAAAAAACAAAAAACATGCGGATATTAGAATCCTCATCACCGCAACTCCGTCATATAAAGCTCCACCGGCTTTATGAACAGGCCAGATGCCAGCTGCATGCTGACCAGAATGAGCAGCGCCGCCAGCAAAAGACGCGCATAGCCGCTGGACAACTTCCGCCCCGCGCGCACTCCAACCTGAACCCCCACAACACTCCCCACTATCAGCAACGCCGCCAGCACGATATCGACCGTGTTATTGGTCACGGCATGCATCATGGTCGTAAAAACGGCCGTCAACGTTATCTGGAAGAGCGATGTCCCCGCCACCAGCAGGGGCGGCATGCCCAGAAGGTAAATCATCGCGGGAATCATGAAGAATCCACCGCCGATACCCATCACGGAAACCATCAGACCCCCTATGAATCCGATTATCGCGGGAACAGCGGCGCTAACCGTAATGCCGGAGCGCTGAAATTCCATCCTGTAGGGAAGCTTTTGCAGAAACGGCTTTTGCCAGAACGGAACGGGCGCCGACGTCTGTTTCTCGCCATGCCGCATGACGGTCAGAAAACTTTCATATAACATCATCAGGCCGACTGAACCGAGCATAAGAACGTACAGAACAGGAATGATGACATCCGTCTGCCCGGCATGCTCCAGATAACGAAACAAAAAGATGCCGGCGAGGGACCCTGTGATACTGCCGCCCAGTAGGACGCCCCCCATGCGTACATCGACATTTCCTTTTTTCCAGTGCCCCAGAACGCCGGAAAGACCGGAGGCGACAAGCTGACTCGCCTGCGTGCCAACGGCGATGCCGGGGGGAATACCCATGAATATCAGCAGAGGCGTGGTAAGAAAGCCGCCGCCTACGCCGAAAACCCCGGCCAGAAAACCGACAAGCCCGCCAAGGAGAAGGATAGCCTCCCCCGGCACGGCCATTTCAGCGATAGGCAGATAGATTTGCATTCCCGGGCGACTCCCGCATCAAGAATGGCTTATCGGAATGGGTTTGTCATGCCTCGCTTTACACGCACTCTCCTTTGTAAAATATTACGTTAAACTCCGATCGTCTCTTTGGAGCAGATGACAAATCCCTTCGCACACCAAGCCTTCGCCGCTATAACTACCCCATGAGTCTGCTCAAAGCCATGGCGACGGTAGGAGGGCTGACGGGATTATCCCGGCTGGCCGGATTCGCGCGCGACATCCTGACGGCATCCATTCTCGGCGCAGGGCCTGTGGCGGATGCGTTTTTCGTGGCCCTCAAACTGCCCAATCTTTTCCGGCGCGTAACAGCGGAAGGGGCATTCAGCGTATCCTTTGTCCCGCTTTATTCCGAAATGCTGCAAAAAACAGGTGAAGAGAAAGCGGATGAATTCGCCGGCAATGCCTTGAGCATCATGGCGATCGTTCTGTCTGTTTTTTCTGCAATTGTCATGTTGGCAATGCCTCTTGTCATGTATGTCATCGCGCCGGGGTTTACGGATGACCCGCTGCGCTACCCGCTGGCCGTGGAAATGACGCGTATTACTTTCCCCTACTTGCTGCTGATGTCGATGACCGCGCTTCTGGGCGGGGTAATGAACGCGCATGACAAATTCGCGCCGTTCGCCATTGCTCCCGTCCTGTTCAACCTGACCATGATCGCGTTTTTGTTGTGTTCCGAGTTCGGCTTTGAAACGCCGGGGCATGCGCTGGCCTGGGGCGTTTTCGCATCGGGTTTTCTTCAGTGCGGCGTGTTGTGGATATGCATAAAACGCGCAAAAATCCCCGTGACTTTCCGGCGACCCCACTTTGACGCAAAAATCAAAAAACTGCTGAATCTGATGGGCCCGGGGGCGTTCGGCGCAGGCGTGATGCATATCAACCTGTTCGCGGACATGATTATTGCTTCGCTTCTTCCCACCGGATCCATTTCATATCTGTATTATGCGGACAGACTGAACCAGCTGCCGCTGGGAATGGTGGGTATCGCCGTCGGCACTGCGTTGCTGCCGATGCTGTCGCGCGCGATGGCGGCGGGAAACGGCAAGAAGTCCAATCACCTGTTCAACCGCGCGCTGGAGATTTGTTTTTTCCTGGCCCTTCCCGCG
>JACQIJ010000216.1 GCA_016198545.1 Pseudomonadota bacterium | reverse complement strand
CGCATTGACTTAAATCTTCTGGGAAGTTTTGGCACACCCACCGTTTTGGGAATCAAAGGTTCTGAGGATATAAAATCAAATTACCGCAGCATGGATGGAAATTTTTATGAGGTCGTTTACCGTCCGAACGATCTCGGCCGCCCCTATTTCATTATTGCCCAGCTCGATTCTTCCCACGTTCAGGGACAGGTAAAAACCTATGTCGAGCAGGCGATCCTTATCATGCTGTTAATGTCGGCATTCGTTACGGCTGTTTTGATGATTGCGCTGGGTCATTGGCTTCTTGAGCCGATATTGTTCATGCGTGAGAACCTGCAGCGCGCATCCGATAATCCCGAGGATCCGCAGATCGCCGCTTCCCCGTTCGATCCGACCGATGAAATAGGAAGCGCCATCGATATCGCCAACAGGCTGATCCATCAAAACAGCCAGAACATCAGAAAAATAAAAAGCGCGGCGGAAGACCAGATCCACAAGCTGGCTTACTACGATACGCTGACGGGGCTGCCGAACCGCACATTATTCCTGCAGACCTTGAGTAAAAGCATCCGTGTCGCCGGCGACGGCGAAACCGGCGATCATTTCGCAGTCATAGCGATGGATCTTGATCACTTTAAGGATATCAACGATTCGATGGGACACAACGTGGGTGACGCCATTTTGCGGGCGGTGGGCAAGCGGCTGCGTTCATCCTTGCCGGAATCAGCGATCGTTGCCCGGTTCGGTCAGGATGAATTTGCCATCACAATGCCGCTGGTAAAGGGGTCCCTGACGGCCCGCGATATTGCCGAGCGCGTTGCCGGCGTCGTCCGCGGTGAGGCATTCAAGGTTTTCAATGAAAGCTTTCAGGTGCGCGCATCCATCGGCGTTGCGACATATCCGGATGACGGCATGGATCCGGATCAGGTTTTGAAAAATGCCGATATTGCCCTGAATCGCGCGAAAGAAGAGGGGCGCGATACGATCAAGGAATATTCCGAGGATTTTGATCGCGTCGTTCAGCAGAGGTTCCAGATGTTGCGCGATTTGCGCGATGCGCTGGAACAGGATCAGCTGTTTCTGCATTATCAGCCGCAGCTCGATCTGAAAACGGGAAAAATCATCGGTGCCGAGGCCTTGTTGCGCTGGTGGAAGCCGGATAACAGCAAGGAGGGCGGCGCCTTCATTCCGCCGGTCGATTTCATCCCCGTGGCGGAACAATCCGGCATGATCGTTCCCATAGGCGAAAAAGTTTTGCGCACGGCATGCGAGACCGCCGCAAAGTGGGTGATGGATGGGCATGATCTGCGCGTCGCCGTCAACGTATCCGGGGCACAGTTTTATCAGAGCGATTTGCCCGCATTCGTACAAAGCGTCCTGAAAGGCGCGGGCCTGAAGCCGAACAGGCTGGAACTGGAAGTCACGGAAAGCGTGTTCATGGAAGACATCACGCATGCCGTCCAGACGCTTAATGAACTTCACCGCCTGGGGGTGGAGCTGGCGATTGATGATTTCGGCACGGGCTATTCATCGCTTTCCTACCTGCGGCAATTCCCGATCGACCGCCTGAAAATCGATCAGTCCTTTATCCGCAATGCGCTCAACAATCCCGATGACGCCGCTATTGCCCGTACGATTGTGCGCCTTGGCCACTCTCTGAACCTGAAGGTCATCGCCGAGGGTGTTGAGACGAAGGATCATGAGGATTTTCTGCGCTCCGAAAATTGTGACGAGGTGCAGGGTTTTCGTTATTCCCGTCCCGTGCCGGCGGAGGAGTTTGCGGATTTTGTGAAGAATTATAAAGGCAACCTGGCCAGCTTTGGCTGACAATCCGCTTCTTTACACTTCCCTCCCTCTATTCTAAATTTCTGCCGGATGAAGCTTACCTCACATAAGACACGGTCATTTTCAGGCGCGGCGCGCATTCCCGGCGACAAGTCGATGTCGCACCGCGCCCTTATGCTCGGCGGGCTTTGCAGGGAGGAAACCATCATATCCGGCCTTCTCGAAGGGGAAGATGTTCTGCGTACGGCGGAGGCCATGCGCGCGATGGGCGCAAAGATAGGGCGCGGGGATGACGGTCTGTGGCGTTGTTTCGGAACGGGCATGGGGCGCTTGAAAAGCCCATCCCATATTCTGGATATGGGCAACAGCGGCACTTCGGCGCGCCTCTTGTCCGGCCTTATTGCGGGGCATAATATTACGGCGACGATGACAGGCGATGCTTCGCTCGTCAAACGCCCGATGAAACGGGTCATCGAGCCGTTGACGCTTATGGGCGCGTGCATAGAGGCGCAGGAAGGCGGACGCCTGCCGATGACGATCGTCGGCGCGGAAAAAGCGAAAGCGATCGAATACCGCCTGCCAGTCGCCTCCGCGCAGGTGAAATCGGCAATATTGCTCGCGGGACTGAACGCGCGCGGCGTAACGACGGTGATCGAGAACAAGCCGACCCGCGACCACAGCGAAAATATGCTGCGCCATTTCGGCGCGAAAGTAACGGTCGAAGACCTGCCGGACGGGGCGCAGGCGATCCGCATCGACGGGCCTCAGGAACTCATGGGGTGCGCGGTCGATGTGCCGGCCGATCCATCCTCCGCGGCGTTTCCGGCTGTTGCCGCGGCCCTTATCGCGGGCGCGGAAATCAGGCTGCCGCATGTCGGCGTCAATCCGCGCCGCGCGGGCATTTATGAAACGCTGCGCGACATGGGCGCGGATATCGCTTTCAAAAACGAACGCGTAGAGGCCGGCGAGCGGGTCGCCGATATCGTCGTGCGCGGGGGCAATATGTTGCGAGGCGTGGACGTTCCGCCCGCGCGCGTACCTTCGATGATCGATGAGTTCCCGGTGCTGGCCGTCGCCGCCGCCTGCGCCCGGGGTCCCACGCGCATGACCGGCCTTGCCGAATTGCGCGTCAAGGAATCCGACCGGCTGAAAATGATTGCCGATGGCCTCGCGGCGTGCGGCGTCAGACTCGAAATGGGCGATGACAGCCTGACCGTCCACGGCGATGGCAGGCCCCCGCGCGGCGGGGCGCTCATTCACACCGCCCTCGACCACCGCATCGCGATGAGTTTTCTCGTGATGGGCATGATCGCGGAGGAACCCGTTTCGATCGACGATGTCAGCCCGATCAATACCAGCTTTCCCGGTTTCACCGTTCTGATGAACGGGCTGGGCGCGGATATCAGGCCATGAAACCCATCACCATTGCCATCGACGGCAACGCGGCCAGCGGCAAGGGCACGCTGGCGAAGCGACTGGCAGCCGTGCTGGGCATGGCCCATATGGATACGGGCTCGCTGTACCGCCTCGCCGCGCTGCGCCTTATGGAAGAAGGCGGCGATCCAGCGGACGAAGCCAGTGCCGTGGCGGCGGCAACCGCCCTGAGCCGTTCATACCGGCCCGAAGATTCTGACAATCCGGACATACGCACCGATACGGTCGGGCAAGCGACATCGCGGATCTCGGCAATTCCCGCCGTTCGCGCACAAATCCTTGAACTGCAAAGAAACTTTGCCATGCAGCCCCCCGCCCTGCCCGGCGGCCGCGCGCCCCGCGGCGCGATCCTGGACGGCCGGGACATCGGCACCGTCGTTTGCCCGGACGCGGACATCAAATTTTTCGTGACAGCCAGCCCGGAAACGCGCGCCGCCAGGCGACATAAAGAGTTGCAATCCAAAGGGATATCAGTTACATATGACGCCGTTCTGGCGGACATGCGTGAGCGCGATGCGCGGGATGCCGGGCGGTCAACCGCCCCGATGAAACCCGCGTCCGACGCCATCATGCTGGACACCAGCGCAATGACGGTGGACGAAGTCCTCGCATTCGCGCTGGGGAAGGTCCGGGAAAAAACCGGGCTTATGCCGACGGAATAAAAAAGACCCCCCATGCTGTAAGCAAGCCGGCGTATCCGGGGCGCGGGCGGGTCCATATACGAAGACTGAAAGGAACTAGAACTATGGCACATGTAGCCGCAAATCTGAAAGACAGAGAAGAATCGAAGGAATTTGCCGCACTCCTTGCGGAATCGATGGGGGAGACCAAGAAATACACGGGCAATGTCGTGATCGGACGCATCGTCGAGATAACGGACGATTTCGCGATCATCGATGTCGGCCTGAAATCGGAAGGTCGCGTGGCTTTGCGCGAATTCTCCATGCCGGGGCAGGATCCCGAGATCCGCGCCGGGGATGAAGTTGAAGTGTTCGTCGAGCGCATGGAAAACCGCGACGGCGAAACCGTCCTTTCCCGCGAAAAAGCGCGGCGCGAGGAGGTGTGGATCGAGCTTGAAAAATCCCACGCCAAGGGCGAGCGCGTCACGGGCGTTATTTTCAGCAAGGTCAAGGGCGGCTTCACGGTCGATCTTGGCGGGGCCGTGGCGTTTTTGCCTGGTTCGCAGGTCGATATCCGCCCCGTGCGCGATGTCAGTCCGTTGATGAACACGCCGCAGCCGTTCATGATCCTGAAAATGGATCGTCCGCGCGGCAATATCGTCGTATCGCGCCGCGCCGTTCTGGAGGAAAGCCGGAACGAGGTGCGCAGCGAGATTCTGGGCAACCTGCGCGAGGGCCAGGTTGTTCAGGGCGTCGTGAAAAACATCACCGATTACGGCGCGTTTATCGATCTGGGCGGCGTCGACGGTCTTCTGCACGTCACCGATATTTCGTGGAAGCGCGTCGGGCACCCGTCGGAAGTGCTGCAGGTCGGTCAGACGATCGATGTGCAGATCATCCGCTACAATGAAGAAAATCAGCGCATCAGCCTCGGCATGAAGCAACTTGAAGGAGATCCCTGGCAGGGCGTTACCGCCAAATACAAGGCGGGACAGAAAGTCATCGGCAAGATCAACAATATCACCGATTACGGCGCGTTTGTGGAGCTGGAGCCGGGCATCGAGGGTCTTGTACACGTTTCCGAAATGTCATGGACGAAGAAAAACATTCATCCCGGAAAGATCGTTTCCACGTCTCAGGAAGTCGAAGTCATGGTGCTGGAAGTTGACGAAGCCAAGCGCCGCGTTTCTCTCGGCCTGAAGCAATGCACGGAAAATCCGTGGAAGAAATTCGCTGAAGGCCACAAGTCCGGCGAGGTTCTGGAAGGCGAAATCCGTAATATCACGGAGTTCGGCATGTTCGTCAGCCTGCCGTTTGAAATCGACGGCATGGTTCATTTGTCCGACGTTTCATGGGAAGACCAGAGCGAGGACGCCCTGAAAGCCTACAAAAAGGGCGATCAGGTAAAGGTCAAGGTGCTTGAGATCGATGCGGACAAGGAGCGCGTCGCTCTGGGCATTAAACAGCTTACCGATAAGCCGGAGGGCGTATCCGATACGCCTTCGGCGGATCTGGGAGGAATCAAGAAGGGCGCTGTTGTAACCTGCACGATTACGGCTATTGCGGGCGGCGGCGTCGAAGTGAAAGTCAGCGATTCAATCGAAGGCTTCATCAAGAAGGGCGATCTGTCCCGCGAACGCTCCGAACAGCGCACCGACCGTTTTGCCGTTGGCGAGAAGGTTGATGCGAAAGTCGTTTCCATCGACAAGAAACGCGGCGGCATCAAGCTGGGACTGTCCATCAAGGCCCGGGAAATCGACGAGGATAAAGCGGCGCTTGAGGAATTCGGTTCCTCGGACAGCGGCGCTTCGCTTGGCGATATTCTCGGCGCGGCCTTGAAAAAGGATAAAAAGGGCGCCGCGGACGCGGATGCGGATGCTGAAAAACCGAATAAGAAACCGGCGTCCAAGAAGGCCAAAAAGGAATAGGTCGCTAAAAACATCAATCGATTCCATAAGATAAAAAACGGGCGGCGTAAGCTTGCCCGTTTTTTACGTATGATTTCTTCTAAACAAAAACCCTTTATCCTTCAATGACTTTAGCTTGACGGGATAGAAGGCTTGAGGCATGCTCGGTTTGTGATCCGCGCTCTTGCATTTAATTGATTTTATCCTTGTATTTCAAGGCGCAAAGGTGTGAAGTGGGAATCGCAGGAAAAGGAAATGGCATATGACGAAATCCGAATTGGTGCAGCGTCTGGCTGAACGCAATCCGCATCTTTATATGCGGGACGTCGAAAAGATCGTCGATACGATATTTGAAGAAATTTCCCGCGCATTGGCCAATGGCGACCGTGTGGAACTCCGTGGTTTCGGCGCGTTTTCAGTGAAAGAACGCGGCGCCCGGACGGGGCGCAATCCCCGCACCGGCGAGAGCGTGTTTGTTGAAGCCAAGCGTCTTCCTTTCTTCAAGACCGGGAAGGCTTTGCGCGAACATCTGAACGGCGGCACGGCTTCCGAAGAGGATGACGACGAATTTTAGTTGTTTTTCCCCTGACGTGACGGCCTGAGACGGAAAAGGATTATGGCCGCATTTTTAAAAGGCATCGCCGGTTTTGCAGTCGCCATCGCGGTTGTTGTATTCGCGCTGGCTAATCGCGGCGCTGTCAGCGTTATCTGGAGTCCCGTCCATTCTCCTGCGGAATTGCCTGTTTTTTCCCTTGTCCTTGTCAGCCTTCTGATCGGATTCATCGCCGGCGGAGGAATGGTATGGCTGAACGATATGCCCTTGCGCCGCGACCGCCGCCGGCAGAAAAAACGCATTGCCGGGCTGGAAAAGAAAATGAAGGAAAACGACGATGCCCGCGCGTTGCAGGCGCTGCCGGGGAATGAGGATCGCGATGAAGGAAAATGAAAATCCGCAGCCATCGTTTCCCCCCGTATTTGTCGCCATCGATACGCCTGATGAAGCGCGCGCGAAAGAATTATGCGCGGCTGTTGTTGCCGGCGGCGGAGGCATAAAACTGGGCCTGGAGTTTTTCAGCGCGCTGGGTCCCGGCGGCGTCCGACGCGTCATGGAAAATAATGCCAGCGCGCCGCTGTTCCTGGATCTGAAATTTCACGATATACCGAATACGGTCGCGGCCGCCGTGCGGGCGGTCGTTTCCCAGCGCCCGGCCTATATAAACGTGCATGCCGCGGGCGGCATGGATATGATGCGCGCCGCGCAGGATGCGGCGCGGTCCGAATCGGCCCGCCTTGGCGTTCCGCCCGTCCGCTTGCTGGCGGTCACCGTTTTGACGAGTCTGGATGAATCCGGTTTGGCGCAGACGGGTCAGAGCGGTTCGGTAGCGGGTCAGGTTGAACGTCTTGCGCTTCTCGCGCGCGATGCGGGGCTGGACGGCGTGGTTTGTTCCCCGCACGAGGCAGCAAGATTGCGCAAACTCTGCGGTCCCGGTTTTGTTTTGATGGTTCCCGGAATCAGGCCTGCCGGCTACGAAAAAGGAAGCGATGACCAGCGCCGCATCATGACGCCGGGCGAAGCTGTTGCCGCAGGCGCAACGCACCTTGTTATCGGAAGGCCTGTGACGGCTGCGCTTGATCCCGCCGCTGCTCTGTCCGAAATACTGGACAGTCTTTCGGGATATAAGGTTGCGCGGGTCACGGCATAAGCATAACGTTCAAAAAACATCCTTAAAAACTTTTCCGCATGTTTTTATATTCGCTCCGATTTTTTATACGGAGTAATTTCCGGGGCTCTGTTTTCTTTGTTACGAAACAACCCGTATTCTCTAAAAATGAAATGAATAAAAGGAAAAACTTCCATTCGGATATTGGCCGTAATCTCATTTTTTGTTCTGAAACTGATCGTATTAAAAATCCTCTAACCGGATTTATCAGGGTTGATCTGTAAGGAAACTACAGGAT